>CALCCH010000783.1 GCA_937899855.1 uncultured Saprospirales bacterium
CCCGCCACAATACCACTGCCCCCATTGTCCAAATCTACCCACTCAAAAATGAGGTGCTGCCCACTCGAAGCCGTCGCATCCAGTCGAACCGGATTGTTATCACAAGCCAGCAAATCCACCGGATCAATCAGCGCGACGGGATCGAGGACCGTCAGATTGACCACGACTGTACTGTCGCAGCCAAAAGCCGAAGACAAGCCTACTTCGTAAGTGCCCGCCTGGTCAAATTCTCGGGAACCCACCCGCAGGCTTTCCCCCCGACAAAGGACCGTATCCAGACGCTGGCGACTGGTATCCTGCACCAGCAGGTCTACCCTCACCAAACTGTCACAACCCGTTGCGGAAGTCAAACGGATATCGTACACCGCCGTGCTGTCCAATTCAAAGGGGCCCACGGTGAACGCCTCTCCTTGACAGAGGGTATCGCGGAGTAGGGTACGGATGTTATCGCGAACGAAAAGATTCAGGTGGACCAGGCTATCGCAATCGCGGACGGAACGCAGCCAGATGTCGTACTCATTGGTTTCAAAATAAGGATCACTCCCAATCCAAAGGGTATCACCGGCACAGAGCGTATCGCTCACGGAAGTGATGATGGAGTCCAGTACCAACAACTGAAGCCGAACTGTTCTGTCTCAGCCCAGTGTTGAAATATAATCGATTTCGTTAGCGCCCGTGGTGTTAATAAATTGCCCTTCCAACCACAGGCTATCCCCCGCACAGAGGGTATCCCGACGCTCCGTAGAGACGGGATCAATGACTTCTAGCTTTAGCTCGATCAGTGTATCGCAGGGAATGTTGGGATCGGGAAAACGGATGTGTAGCCCCGTCGTCCGGAATACCTCCCCCCGGATGACGACCGAGTCGCCCTGACAGATGGTATCGCTCCGGGATTGCACCGGGCTTTCCTTGACGTGCAGGTGCAGGGTCACCAAACTGTCGCAAGAGGGAGGCCCGGTACTCGGTAGGACAACTTCATAGACACCATCCACGTAAAAGCAACGGGGACCGACGCAGTACTCTTCTCCCCGACAGATGGTATCAAAAACGCTTACCTGAATGGAGTCCAGCACGATCAAATCCAGGGAAACGATGCTGTCACAGGCGCCGTTGGCCGAACCCAATTCCACGACGTAGGTACCGCTGCTGTCGTAGCGTTCTCCGGCGTATTCGTAAACTTCATCCACGCAGATGGTCTCCGTCAGGTAGGTGGTATCAAGTTCGATAATCCACACCTCCAGACAATCCTCGGTGATGGCGCCGCAGAAGGGGGGGATCAAGTCGGAGAAATCTTCGACGACCTCGCTGATGGTTAGGCTACCATCGGGAGCGGGAATTCCCCCCGTATCCTCCAGGAGATAGGACAGGCCACAGATCTGGTAGCGACCGCTGGCGTAGCTCCGCAGATCGGGGTCGCTCTCGTAGTCGAGAATGGTATCGTTCTGGGAAATGATAAAGGTGTAGCCGTACTCGCTGGGGTCGGGTTCGGGGTCGGAGCCATATTCGGGCCGGATCGATAGCTCCAAGCTGGGATCACCGGGGCAGGCCACGACGTCATCCAGCACTTTGAGACTGCCCGGATTGGCTTCGCAGGGAAAACAATCGAGACCGTCTTGGTCGCAAAAGACGACTTTGAAATCGAAGAGGGTGGCGACATTAAAGAAGGAAGTATTGTTGACCGAAAGGGTCCAAGTACCATTGACATCGCCCGCCATAAAATCCTCCAGGCAGCCGGAGAAGGGGTAGTAGGATCCGCGGTAAGCACTGCCGATGGTCCAGCCCTGGTTGTTGTTCCACTGGGGGCTAAAGCCGGGGTCGGGTTCGACGGTTTCGGCGCAGGGGAGAAAGGTAATGCCCCAGGTGAGGGAGCCGGAGAAGAAACCGCCGTTGTTGGGCGGACCGATGAGGGTAAGTCGTTGGCCACTCGGCGCGATGAGGGTCATCTCAAGGGTCCAGATGTGGTCGGGAGCAAATTCGATATAAATCCCACAGACGCCCTGATCGGGGTCGGTTAGGTCGCCATTGGTAGCCCCGGCGACTTCAAACTCAAAATCGCTTACCGTATTGGCGGGCACCACGGTACCACAATTGGTACACTCACAACTTTGCGCAGAGCCTGATTGAGCAAGGGCCAACAGCAAGAACAGCAAAATGGGGCTTATAATTTGCTTCACAGTTGTTTGCTTTATGATCCGTCGGTTTTGCGTGTTCGTCCCGGTGTGGGAACGGTCTGATGGGGATCGGAGCTTGGATAAAATACCCCCGTTTTTCGTTGCGAGTCGTCGGTCACTTCCCGTGGGAGTGCCCGTGGCTATTCAAAGATAGTTAAAATACGACTTTTCGGGGATAAAACCGGCATTTTCGGGCCTAAATGGCCCATTCCACACCCACTCCCGGGCCTTTTAAACTACCCGGAACTGGGGAATATTTTGGCACGGAGTATGATCTATTAATGAAATATTGCATATTTGACTGCGTACCCACTCGGGACGTTCCAAAACAGCTCCCAGCGGAAGGTGGGGCCGCTTGCGTCCCGGAAAAAGGAATCCGAAAAACACCAGATGAAATACTTTTTACTACTCTCCGTGTTGTTTTGCCTTTCCTGTGGCCCCTCGGAGCTACCCGACCAAAAGGCCCTGGCGAGTATGAAGCTCCAGCCAGCTCCCCCACGCCCCCCTCAAGTCCGCGGGTTCCACAACCCCAAGCTCCGCAGCCGGCGGCTTCGCCGCGACAGTTCGGGGACCGACCTCTTCCCCACCCTTCCCCTACAGCAGTACGACAGCATTTTCCGCCACCACTTCACCTACTGCTCCGATGGCTTTGACTACCCCGTCGGTAAGCCCGATGCACAACACTACTTTTTGGCCCAGCAATTTGGGGAGAACTCCCACTTGGGGGAAGATTGGAACGGCACCGGTGGCGGCAATACCGACCTGGGGGATCCCGTGTACGTCGTCGGCAATGGTTTGGTGACCTTTGCCAAGGAAGTGTGTTGTGGCTGGGGCAATGTCATCCGCGTCGTTCACCGACTACCCAACCATCCCGAATACGACTACGTAGA
>CALCCH010000784.1 GCA_937899855.1 uncultured Saprospirales bacterium
GGCGTCCTTGCTACCCTGGGATACGTGTACATCCTTTACTCGGCTTGGATGGGTGAAGTAGCGGAATTGGCCCGCAACAGCAACAGCGCAGTGGTAGAGCGTGGTGTTCGTACCCTTGCTTGGTTCGTCCTGGCGGGATGGGCTATCTACCCTATCGGCTACATGTGTATGCCGGGAGGTTGGTTGAATAGCGCTTTTGGTTGGAGCTCGGCGAATGTGGACTTGTTCTACAATATCGCTGATGCTATCAACAAAATTGGTTTTGGACTGGTAGTGTACAACATCGCCATCACGGAGACCAGCAGCAAAGCGGCTACGGCCTAACTTATTTACCACTTTTCAGCCAACTTCACGCGAAGGTGCCTTCGGGCACCTTCGCATTAAGCTTTTTAGGACCCCAAAGGACCAGAAAACCAAGATACAGCATCCAACTACACATGCCCAAGTTACCGCTTTACTCTTCCCTAGCGATTTTTGCAAGTGTACTGCTCTACTACAGCATCGGAACGGTGACGCTCTCCACCCAGCTGTACTGGTCCTTCGTGTTGATTGCCATCATGGGCATCCCCCACGGCGCGATCGACAACATCATCTACTTCCAACAAAGCTCCACCCGACCCATTTATTTCTACGCCCTCTACCTAGGCAGCATGGGATTGTACCTGGCCCTGTGGCTCCTCTTTCCCGTCGCCAGTCTGGTCTTCTTCCTCCTGCTTTCGGGGTACCACTTTGGGCAATCCCAGTTTTCGGACCTCAAACGGGGCAGCCGACCCCTCAAGTTTTTACTCTACCTCTGCTGGGGCCTCTCGATTCTCAGTGGCCTGATGGTGTACAACCTCGCCGAAATCCACGAACTGTTTCGAGCCAATGCCGACACCAGCGACTTGTTGGTCGTTTTCCAGGCAACGCCCCAGACCTACCTACTCCTCGGCAGTAGCGTACTGACCCTCGCCCTGATCCTGTATCGCTACATCCAGCAGGAGATGAGTAGTCAACGCTTCTGGCTGGAGCTGTACTGCTTCGTTCTGATTCATTTTTGTTTTTACGCCCTCCCCCTCCTCATCGGCTTCACCCTCTACTTTACCCTCTTCCACTCCTGTCGGGTACTCTGGGACGAATTCGTGTTTTTGCGTAAAAAGATGAATCCTTTTTCACCTTATCGCTTTTTCTTACTCCTCCTCCCCTTTACGGCCATCAGCGTGGGTGGCAGTATTTTGCTCTTACTTTTTGCCCAATGGGGCTGGTTGCCCATTTCGGGTATTTTACTCTCCTTTATCCTCATCTCCATCCTAACCCTCCCCCACAGCGACGTCATGGAAGGTTTCTACCAAGCCTAAAAGCCCGGACAATTTCCTTACCTTTGCCCTGCGTTTTTTATCCGCGCCCTCAGATGTATCATGGTAAGAGAAATTGAACTGAAAATACTCCCTCACGAACGAACCGATGAGGACCTGATTCGCCGCCGCCTAGCGGCCAAATGCCGCGTACCGGAGCAGCAGATCAGTGCCATTCAAACCCGCCGTCGCTCCGTCGACGCCCGGGGTAGCCGTCCCTTTTTCCTCATTCGCTACGCCGTTTTCCTCAACGAAACCCCGCCCGCCGAAGCGCCCCTACTCAAGGGCCTGCGGGTACTGGACGAAACGGCCCCCGAGGCCATCGTTATTGGGGCTGGGCCAGCAGGTTATTTCGCGGCCCTGGAGTTGTTGGAAAAGGGCATCCGCCCCATCTTGTACGATCGGGGCAAAACCGTGCGGGACCGCCGCCGCGACCTCCGAGCCATCCAGCAGTTTGGAGAAGTCAATCCGCATTCCAATTACTGCTTCGGAGAAGGAGGTGCGGGTACCTATTCCGATGGCAAGCTCTACACCCGCTCCCACAAGCGGGGAAATATCGAAAAAGCGCTCCGGCTGCTGGTCGAGCACGGGGCCAAGAGCGATATTTTGGTCGACGCCCACCCTCACATCGGCTCCAACAAACTGCCGGTGATCGTGGCCAATATCCGCGCCAGCATTGAGCAATACGGGGGCGAAATTCATTTTGGTTGCCAGATGACGGACCTGCTTCTCCGGGATGGCAAGGTGGAGGGGGTGGTCATCAACGAAACGGAAGAAAAACGAGCCGCCGCCGTCGTGCTGGCAACCGGTCACTCGGCTCGCGATGTGTACTACCTGCTGCACCGGCGGGGCGTCCGCATCGAGGCCAAGCCCTTTGCCCTGGGGGTGCGGATTGAACGCCCGCAGCCCCTAAGTGATCGCATCCAGTATGGCCAGTCGCCTCGGGAAGCAGCCCTGCCCGCCTCCAGCTACCGCCTGGCCTGCCAGGTCGAGGGGCGGGGCGTCTTTTCCTTTTGCATGTGCCCGGGGGGCTTGGTGGTGCCGGCGGCTACGGCACCGGGGGAGATTGTGGTCAACGGGATGTCGCTGTCGCGACGGGATTCGCCCTACGCCAATTCGGGAACGGTGGTGGCCGTAGAGCTGGAGGACCTGGCCGATTATCAGCAGCACGGGGTTTTTGCGGGTGTGGAGTTTCAACGCTCGGTCGAACGGGCCATGTTTGGAGCGGGGGACGGCAGTCAGCGGGCCCCGGCGATTCGGCTGACGGATTTTAGTCGCCAAAAGCCTTCGGCTAATTTGGCGGAGACTTCGTATATTCCGGGGCTTTTTTCGGCACCACTTTACGACTTGCTGCCACCGTCGATTTACCAACGCTTGCAGCGGGGCGTGCGGGTATTTGGCAAGAAAATGAAGGGCTACTATACGGCGGAGGCCAACGTCATCGGAACGGAGAGCCGGACCAGCTCACCACTGCGGATTCCACGGGATGGCCAGACGCTGATGCACGAGGAAGTAGCGGGACTCTTTCCCTGTGGGGAGGGGGCGGGCTACGCCGGGGGGATCATCTCGGCGGCGATGGACGGGCAAAACGTTGCCCGAGCGGTGGCCCGATTTTATGATTGATCGAAAACCATGTTAATGAAAGATGTAACCGATTTGATTGGTAGGATATTGATGGCTTGTAGTTTTCTATTCGAAGCGTACGACTCGATTTACTATTTCAAGGCAACCAAGGAGAAGATGATTGCCTACGGCCTGACCTGGAACACGGAGATGCTATTGGTGGGCGGAATCATCTTACTGGCGCTGGGTGGTACCCTGGTCCTGATTGGCTACCGCTCCGGCTTTGGTGCCGTCCTATTGTTATTGTACTGGATTCCGGTCACCTTCATCGTTCACTCCTGGTGGAACGATCCGGTGGCAATCCAGCGGGTGGAGTCCTTGAACTTTATGAAAAACCTGGCCATCTCGGGGGGCCTGCTGATGATTATCGTCAACGGCAGTGGGCGCTACAGCATCAAACGCCTCTTTGCCACCACCAAAGTACGGTGATTGGTAGGGCAGTTTACAAAATATCCCGCCCACGCAACCAATACCTCGCCCCGACGCGACGTTTTGAGGAAGCAAAACCATAAAAATGTATGCCATGCGATTTCATTTACTCCTTCTCGGTATTGTTTTGATCAGTGGCAGTTGGACGCCCAGCACGCCCCCCACCAAGGTCATGGAGTGGGTGGGTGAGGTCGACCACGACTTTGGTGATATTCCCCACGGGGTACCCGTCAGTTTTGATTTTCAATTCCGCAACATCACCGAAAATCCCTTGTTGATCGACAACGTCCGCACCACCTGCGGTTGTACGGCGTCGGAGTGGGAAGATTACCCCACCGATCCCGGTGGCGTCGGCGAAATCAACGTGGAGTTCAACGCTAAAAAACGCGGCTACTTTTACAAAAAGGTACGGGTCTTTTTCAATGGGCAACGCAAGGGAGAATTACTCACCATCCAGGGCTACGTCGAAGACTGATCCACTGCCCTTCGTAGCTAGGGGCCCAGTTTACGTCGAATAAATGGCAACGCTACTCCAAACTTAGCCCGGGCATAACACAACTGGCCGCTTTTTTTCAGTTATATTTGCAAATTGTACGGGACAATGGCTCCTAAGCTATGGTCAGCCTTCATTTTATCATCCAAGCGATAACCCAGTGAGTGTACTTTTATTCTTCCTCCTCTTCTACGTATTGCTGAGTGCCAGTCTTTATCCGCTCTTTGCCAAGGCGGGACGCGAGGCCTGGAAAGCGCTCGTACCGGGCTACAATTTCGTGGTTTGGTGCGACCTTATCGGTCGACCCGGTTGGTGGGCCAGCCTCTTGCTGATTCCACTGGTCAATATCTTTATTTTTGCGGGAATGGCCGTCGATATGGTGCGTTCTTTTGGCAGGTACCGGCTGCGCGATTCAGCCCTGGCTGTCCTCTACGCCCCCATCGCCTTTTTCCTCATCGCCCGGGATTCCGAGCAACAATACGTAGGCAAAACGGTGGAGCTGGAAAAAGCCTACGCCAAGGAAATGGAGGCGGCAGCCAAAAATAAAAACGAACGCGAACTGAAGCGCCTACGGGCCAAAAACCCTTACAAAAAATCGCCGACCCGGGAATGGGTGGAAGCCATCGTTTTCGCGGTATTTGCCGCCGCCTTCATCCGGATGTTCCTCATCGAGGCCTACGTCATTCCCACCCCCTCGATGGAAGGATCCCTGCTGGTGGGCGACTTCCTCTTCGTGAGCAAGGCCCACTACGGTATCCGTACCCCGATGACGGTGCTCCAACTGCCCCTCATCCACAACCAGGTCCCCCTGCTCGGTACCGAATCCTATCTCAAGTCGCCCGAGCTGAAGTACAACCGCTTACCCAAGATTACCGACGTCGAACGCAATGATCCCGTCGTATTCAACTATCCTGAGGGCGACAGCGTTTACGTGACCCCCAGCCGGACGTACAGCGTCTACGACATTCGTCGCGGTGCCAATATTCCCCAGCTGTCCAGCATCCCCAACAACTACCCGCTCAAGGTTCGCCCGATCGATAAAAAAGACCACTACATCAAGCGCTGTATCGGCCTACCGGGCGACAAGCTCCAAATCCGGGATGCCCAGGTCTACCTCAACGACGAGGTCGTCGACAATCCGAAGAACCTCCAACTGATGTACCGCGTCTCTTCGAGCACCACAAATTTCAAACGCGCCCTACCGGGATTGGGCGTCAACCTCACTGAGATTGCGCGCTATCAAAAAACACCGGGGCAGGGACTCTATCCGCTCGACCAAAGTCAGGTGGAAGCCCTCCGCAAACTCGGGGATGACGTGGTGGTGGAACGCTTCGCACGGCCCTCGGGCTCCCTGTTTCCCCACGACCCCGTCAATTTCCCCAACTGGACCATCGACAACTACGGCCCCGTGGCAATTCCCAAGGCGGGCGAGAGCATCGTCATTACCCCCAAAAACATCGCTACCTACCGCCGTATCATCGACGTGTACGAAGACAATGACCTGGAAATTCGCAACGGAAGGATTTTCATCAACGGCGAGCAGAGTACCTCCTACACCTTTAAGCAAAACTACTACTGGATGATGGGAGACAACCGCCACAACTCGGAAGACTCGCGGGTGTGGGGTTTTGTACCGGAAGATCACATCGTGGGCAAACCCCTCTTTATTTGGTTTTCGACCAGAAACGGCAGCATCGGCAACGGAATCAATTGGGGACGGATCTTTACCTCCGCCAATAAATTCTAAACCCACCCCCTCAGCGGGTAAAACTTAAACGTGCTAAAGGCAAACACTTTTAGCCCGTTTTTCCTATATTGGTAATCCGTCCAGCACCAAAATCTGGGCCCGCTGAAAAGCAACTATTTTTCAGATATACCCTACTATCATGCTGCAAAAAATCATCGAGTTTTTCCGCTCCCTCTTTGGCGGTTCTCGTTCCCAAACCCGTCCCACACCACCCACTCCTCCCCCTAGTACAAACCCCAACCCAAATAGGAAGAGCGTCAGGTAGGGAAAAAGAGTATG
>CALCCH010000785.1 GCA_937899855.1 uncultured Saprospirales bacterium
TATTACCCTCCGAGCAACCCCCGATCAGCCAGGTCTCCCGCGAACGCCTCAAGACCTTCCGCCAGGATACCTTTATCGTCAATGACGATACCCTGAACCTGTTCAATATCGATAGCGTCCTGATGAACATGATGGTGGTCAACGACGTGGTCCGATTGGACAGTACGGAACTCTGGACGATCGACAATCAGACGGCCATTGGCCACCCCTGGCACATTCACGATATCCACTTTTGGGTGACCAAAATCACCGACGCCAATGGCATTGACCTGGCACCGGGAGATTACCCGGAGCTCTTCGATGGTCCGAAGGACAACGTCTTGGTCCAGCCCGGCTGGAAGGTGAGCTACATCACGACCTTTAGTGATTACGGAACCGAAATCCAGTTCGACAGCTCTTACATGTACCACTGCCACATCCTGCCGCATGAGGACCGGGGGATGATGGGCCAGTTTGTGGTGTGGAATGGCCTGGGCGATCCGCCCACCAGCGTAGCGGATCCCGAAGTGTCCACCATTGCGATGACCGTTTTCCCCAATCCCGCCCGGGACCTCTTGTACCTCGATGGTAGGAGTAGCGGCCCCAGTACCCTGCGCTTTTTTGATCTCCAGGGGCGCCTCGTTCACCAAATGCTGCTCCCCGCCTTCGATGGCGCCATCGAGCTCGATAGTGCACCGCTGCCGCCGGGTATGTTGGTGATGGATTGGCAGACGAAAGAGGGCCGTGCGCTCACCAAAGTGGTGATCCAACGCTAGTGACGACCACCCTTTGGGATTTTTCAGTGCCCCAAGCGAGCGAATCGTTTGGGGCACTCGTCCTTGGGACCCACTCGTGGGGAACGGCCCCACTGGCAGCCTTGGGCAAAAAGCCCTACTTTTGTCGGGTACCAAAATAAGATATTGCGATGAAACCTACTTTTCCTTCTCTGTGGCTAGTCCTCACCTTTTGCACGCTGGCCCAAGCCCCTTTGTCTGCCCAATTCTTCGATCAGTTCTTTCTGGAGGGCGCGCTGGAGCTAAACTATTCCTACTTTGATCGTGAGGAGGGCGATCTGATCGAATTGCTGGACGATTTTGATGAGGAGCTCAGTAACCAGGGACGTTTGGGTTTTTGGCTGGGGGCTTACCTGGGGCGCACCCTCACCGAGAAGCTAGGCCTCAAATTGGGGCTTCAGGTGGTCAGCCAAGGGTTTCGCTACCGTTTTGACGGACTGGTGACGGTGGCCGACCTCCTCAGTAATCCTGATGATCCGGAGAGCTCCGTGTGGAAGGTGGATTATCGCCTGTGGAATGTTGAGGTGCCCCTGGTGGCGGAATACGCGCTGGGCGCCAATCGCGACCTCCTGGTGGCCCTGGGTGGGGGCGCTCGCTTCAACCTATCCGAGTCGGGCCAGTCCCGGGTGATTTCGAGTGAGGGGGAGGTGGAAGACCTGGACGAGCCCGAGTTCCGGACGGATGGGATCCAGCCCTTTGTACAGGCGGGCGTTGGAAAGGTGCTGCCCTTTGAATGGGGATCCGGTACGCTGCGGCTGTTGCTACACGCCAAGTATTACCTAGCCGAGGAGCGCAACCGGAGTTTTCGGGAAAGTGGTCGCTTGTGGAAGGTACAATTCCAGGTGGCGTATCGCTTCGGGGAAGGAACGGATTAGAAGCCATCTCAAAAATATCCTTCGGGCTACGGCAGGGTCCTTTTCGCCCCTACTTCGTTGCCAAAAGCGTCGCGTAGCTAAGGCTATGCTCCGTTTTGGCGCCTCGTCGGAACGAAAATGTCCGCTCCCTCGCCAACAAAAATATTTTGAGATGGCTTCTAGTAAAACCACAAACGCATGGTATCGTAGAGGTAAACGCGGTTTTTGAGGAGCAGGACCACGATGGCGATGATCCCGATGATAAAGGCTACGCGGAGGTTGCGCTGGCTCCGTTGGAGTTTTTCGCGGCGGGTTTTGTGGCGGTGGCGACCAGTGTAGGACATGAGCAGTTACATTTCGGTGTGGCGTTCCCAATAATTTTGATCCTCAATTTCTGCGACGATCTGGAGGTAGTTGGCGTAGCGCAATTCGCTGATTTCACCGTTTTCTACGGCGGCTTTGACCGCACATTTGGGCTCGTTGCGATGCGTACAGTCTCCAAATTTACAGTGTTCCGACTCGATAAACAACTCCCGGAAATTGTGGGCGACGTCCATGACTTCCAAGTTGTTGAAAGCCAGCATCTTGATTCCGGGCGTATCGATGATGGAGCCGCCACCATCGAGGGAAAACATTTCGGCAAAGGTGGTGGTGTGCTGTCCCTTGCCGGAGTAATCGCTCAGGACCTCAGTCCGCAGCTCCAGGCCCGGTTGTAACTGATTGATCAGCGAGGATTTGCCCACCCCCGATTGTCCACTCACCAGCGAGATCTTGTCCCGCAGCAATTCCCGCAAATCGTCCAGGCCATCCCCAGTCAGGCTCGATACGAGCAGCACCCGGTAGCCGATCGATTCGTAGATGGCTTCCATCAGGGCGAAGAAGGCCAGGTCGTCCTCGTCGTAGACGTCGGATTTGTAGAAAACGAAGTATACGTGAATGTCGTGGGGCTCGGGCATCAAGAGAAAACGATCGATAAAGCCTTGCTTGAGGTCGGGATTGCGGATGGTTACGATGAGTACGGCCTGATCGATGTTACTGGCCAACAAGTGCAGGTGGTGCTTTTGCCGGGGCGACTGCCGGACGACGTAGTTCTCCCGGGGGAGAACGGATTTGATCATGCCCATATCGGCTTCCTTTTCCTCATTGACCACCACCCGATCCCCCACGGCCACCGGATTGGTCAATTTCTGCCCCTGTAGTCGAAACTTGCCCCGAATCCGACAATTGAGCGTCGGGCCCGCATCGAGCTTTACTTGGTACCAACTTCCCGTTGATTTGATAACAATACCTTTTTTCAAAAGCGCTGTGATTTGTAAACAATAAATCCGAACGAAAGGGGGAAAGACTCGCCGCACCCATTTTTGCCGGATCGGTAATGGAAACGTGCGAAACCCGGGATTGGTTCCGCCACCGAACGTTTAAACGCCCACCGATACGGAATGTACCGCCTCGGCCATTTCCTTGATCAACTCCGGCGACTGCTCGATGGCGTTGCCCACCACGATCTCATCCGCTCCCGCCTTGGCATTGGCGTAGGCGTTTTCGGCCGAGCGGATACCTCCCCCCACAATCAGCGGGACCTGAGTCGCCCCACCTACCGCCGCGATCATCGACTCGCTCACCGGATTGCGTGCGCCACTCCCCGCATCCAAGTACATCAATTTGAGACCCAGCATCTCGCCCGCCAGCGCGGTACAGAGGGCCACGTCGTCCTTGTTGGCGGGGATGGGTAGGGTAGTACTCATGTAAGAAACCGTAGTGGGGACCCCCCCATCGATGAGCATGTAGCCCGTAGGTAAAATCTCTAGCGGACTCACCTTGAGGTAGGGCGCCGTGATGACGTGCTTACCGATCAGCAGATCGGCATTGCGACCGGAAATGAGGGAGAGAAAGAGAATGGCATCGGCACGGTAACTGAGCTGGAAGGAGTTGCCGGGAAAGAGGATCATCGGGATATTGCAATGCTCCCGGATCGACTTGAGGCATTGATCCAGCATGTTGTTGACGATGAGGCTGCCACCGATAAAAAAATAATCTACCTTCGCCTCCCGCGCTTCGTGGAGAACGCGATCCATATTGCCCAATCGTACCTTGTCGGGGTCGATGAGTACGACAAATTTCTTTTCGCCCCGCGCTTTGGCCGCGACGAGATCTTGGTAGATGTGTGGTGCCATTGGGTCTTCGCTTACGCTAGGTAAATGGCGAAAAAGACCGGGATGGGGCCCTTTCGGCCAACAGTTGCGCAGCAAAGATAGGAAAATTAGCCCGCGATCACTTTTTATTCAGTACTATTTTGCTCCCGTCCTTTCTGGCGATCGACTTGTAAAAACTGCGCAAATCGGCGTAGCGGTCGGGGGGAAATTGCCCGCTGTTGATCACCAGTTTCCGCTGGTAGTAGACCTTTTGGCCCTCCACCCGCACCTCCATCCGGTACTGCCCAAAGTCGCTCTCCAGCACGATGGGCTCCTCGGGGTAGCTCTCCACCCGCAAGGATTCAGAAAGCTCGAAGACGTACGCGTCAGTCACGGTGTACTCGTGCTCAATGTCGATGGGAAACTGGCGGTTCTTCATGATTTTGGGCACCTCCTGGAAGGGGTAAAGTCGGTTGAGGGGTACAAAAAGGCGCGGCCCGGCTTTGGAGACGTATTTGGGCACTTCCATGGCGCAGGAACGTTTGACGATGGGCTGTTCCGCATCCACCTCCAATTGCCAATCCACGAAGTTGAAATTGGGCAATTCGCTGTTCCGTTGGTAGTAGCTTTTTTGCTCGGTGAGGTCAAAGTTGAAGTGTACGTAGCGGGAGACTTCTTGTAGCTGGCCGTGGAGGACGGAAGTCTCCTCAATTCGGGCCGCCCCGTCTTCCGTGATTTGGATGGTGGCTTGGCGTTCGGCAAAATTGTCTTTGCTGGTCAGCTTGGGGGTGCGGATCAGTTTGCTGCTTTCGCTGGCGATCAATAGGGCGTTGCGGTCGGCATTGCTGGAGCCCAGGTAATTGGGGGGATTGTGATTGCTGGTGCATTCCAGCCAGGTGTGTTCGCTGGGCACGTAAAGCACTACGTGATTGAAGCCCGGCCAGGCGATGTCCTCCGGGATTTCTTCCTCGCCCTCACCGCTGTTGATCAGGGTGGCGTGCGCCGTAATGCCCACCTCCTTGAGCATGGATTTCATAAAATTGGTCAGGGCCTTGCAGTCGCCGTACTTGTTTTTTTCTACGTAGTTGGCGTCAAAGGTCTGCCAACCACCGATGCCCAATTGGACGCTCACGTAGCGGGTGTTTTCCTGTAAGTAGCGGTACAGGATGGCAATTTTTTCCTGATCGTTTTGCGCCCGAGCGGTCAGGCGTTTGACCGTGGCGGCCATCTCGGGCGAAAGCTGATCGCGACCGGCATTGAGGCGGTACATAAATTTGCCGTAGCTCCGCCAGTCCGCCATACTGCCTTCGTAGCCGTCGATCTCAAAATGGTGCGGCGCAATGTAAACCCGGGGGAGCACTTCGCCCGACGGTGGGGCCATCCGTTCGGCCTTAATTGCGGCCAGTTGCTCTACCCGCCACTCGTAGTGCTTGGTCGATCCGTCCTGCCACTCCCGGGGGATCAGCTCGCAGTTGCTGCTTTTGTAGGACAGCCCCAAATCCTCGGGGAGGCTGATCCGGAAAGACGCCCGTTCGATCGCCGTGTGGTAGTACTGTACGTACCAACTGGGGTAATACCGGATGTCGTTGAAAAAGACCTCGTATTCGTATTCCACCGTGTAGGGAAGGTGGGGGTGGAAAAACTTGACGTGTTTGACCCGGTCGTCTTCGTAGATGGAAAAATCGCTGATGGCGGAGTAGTCTTCGAGGTCCTTGGCGCTGTACTTGCGCACCTCCTGGCCGAGGGAGTTGTAGACCTTGGCCTTGAATTTACCGACCTTGGTTTGAGAATCGTAATAGATGGACAAATCGGTCGCCCAACTTTTGCTGTCGAGGATGGTGACGACCCCCCTCCGGTGCAGCACGCCCTTGCCCGGGGCGCTTACTTCAAAGTGCTCGGAATATTCCCGAATCACGGTATGGGCGTCCTCCTTGAGTTCCTCCTGAATCTTACCGGCGGGGTAGAAGTATTGAGCCTGGCTGGAGAAGCCCACCGTCAGGAGCAGCAAGCTGAGTAGCGCGGTTTTCATTCTGATCGTCAACATAGTCGGGTGTGAATTAGCTTATTTTTTTGAAAATGATAAAGTCCTCCATTTTGGCGATGATGCGGTCGAAAAACTCCTTGAGGACTGGGTAATCCTCCGGGCCGTATTCCAGGCGGTGGAGGTGGAGATTGGCCACGACCTGTACCGTGCTTCCCTCACGTGTGGCACTAAAGTGATAGGTCGCCCCCTCCTCGGGCAGTTTGAGGTGCAGTTCCTCCGGCAAGTGATCGATCTCGTAGCCTTCGGGAATCTGGATTTTACCGATGTACTGCTCTCGTAAGGGGAACGGAATATCGACGGGGTAATTGCGTTTTTCTAGTTTAAAGGGGTTCTGGTCGTATTCGGAATACAGAACGGGCGGAACGTATTTCAAGTTCCCAGCTCCCTGTACCGCTTCGGGAATACGGCAGCTAAAACTATTGCGGAAATCGCGGTTTACTTCGCTGAGCCGTTCGGCGTCAAAATCACTGACCTCCGCATCGGGAAAACGCTCGCGGAGGCGTTCTTGCCAGTACTGCCCCCCGGCTTTGGCTTCGCAGTCCCGCCGCTCCTGTACGGCCTGATAACCGTCGTACATGCCCTTGATCTCTCCCACCATCGTCCCTTCCTCATCGGTACGCAGCTCCACTAGGAGCACCTGTCGGGCCGCCGCCGCTGCTAAGTCGATCCACTTGGAGTGCTCGCCGTTGACCAGCCAGGCCCGTTTGTTGAGGGCCGCCACCCGGGGCATGGTGAGTGGGCGTTGGGGATCCCCCAGGTCCAGGATCTGTTCCTTGCCGTCCACGACGGCGTACACCATCAGGTGGTTAAACTGATCCACGATGGGGTAGTGCTCGATCATCCGCCCGTTGCTGCGAGTGCTGACGAGCAAGGGGTAAACGTCTACCCCCACCGCTTGCAGCAGGGCCATCAGCATCAGGTTGCCCTGCCCACTGTTGACCTCCTGCTTGTTGAAGAGCACGTCGAGGGGTTGGGATGCCGAATAGCCAAACCGACCGTTGGATTTCAAGTTGCTGCGCAAATACTGGGCGGCGATTTCCACCCGTTCGGCTTGGGTGGCCGCCGCTTCGAGGGATTCCTGAATGGGCGCCAACATTTTTTTGTAGTTGCGCGCCTTGCGGTACTGCTGGCCGAGGTAACGCCCCTCGTACAGCTCCTGCGCGACCATGGGCCAACTGGTGAGGTGGGGCTTGACCGTCCCGTCGGGGTAATTGACCTTGCTGAGTTGGAAGCGAATGGACAGGGTGTAGTCCTCCATACAAGTGACAAAGCGTTCTTCCGCCTTAATGGCGGGAATGTTTTTGAGGATGAAGGGATTGGTCGTAGAAACCACCTCCAGGTGATCGTAGCGGTAGCGCTGTTCTCGGTTGGCCATAGCCGTTTGGAGGGCTTCCCCGTTGATGAGGTAGATGTATTCGAAAAAGGGAATCAACTGAATCTGGAGCTCGCTGTGGCGAATGGGGAGGTCCTCTTGGAAGGTCCATTCCCGGAGGTTGGTAAGGTCTTCCGAGATGATTTCGTAGTGGTATTCAAAGACGGAACCCACTTGTAAGTTGGGGACCGAAAAGTTTTTGGAGCTCCAGTATTCGTTTTTGCGCTCGTCGTAAATTTCTTTTTTGGACAGGGACTGCTTTCCTCCGTCGGGCGTAAATACCTGCACCTCGATGACGGAAATGCGTTCGTACTGCTGGTGGTGATAATAAGGGATTGAAATATTGCCCCGGTCCAGACCGCTTTCTTTGAGAATTTTGATCCGCCGGGTGCGATTGAGGCGGTACTTGTAGCCATCGCCCACCAGTTCGGTACGCAGGATACCGAAATCACAGAGTACGACGGCTTCCGCCTCGGGATCGAGCTCGTATTCGGTAAAGGCCAGATCGGTGGCTTGAATTTTTCCCCACTTGATGGGAGCGGAGTGCTTGCCCTGCCCGAGTAGGCCGGTGCTCATCCCCACGAGGATTAGGAACAGTGTGATTCTCATCAGCTTTACAAAATTTAGTGTTGTTTACACGCTTCAAAAAGCAGACCATAAGCCGGGCTTGGACAAAGTCTGCGCTACTGGGGTGAAAATAAGTAAAAATGCCCAACTTTTACCCGCCCAATGCTGGGGAACGGGCCCCGAAGTCCCTATTTTTGCTCCATGGATCAGCGTCTTACCCAACAAACCTCCGCCCTCATCGCCCGTGATTTTGGCCTCGACCTCGGCGGAGAACCCCTCACCGAGGAGCAACTCTTCGATCTCGTCGCCGATCAAGTGGCCTACCTCCTGGAACACCGGATGGAAACCCTCTTTAGCCTGCTCTACCGCCTCGACGTGGCCGAATCCCGCATCCGCAGCGCCCTCGCTCCCGACGCTCCCGCAGCGGCCAACCTCGCCATCGCCCGACTCATCATCGATCGCCAGCGCCAACGCATCCTCACCAAGCAGCAGTACCGCCAGGAGAAACTGGATGATCTCGGTGACTTGGAATACTGATCGGATACTTCTCGGTATATTTGTTGCACTAAGCCCCACTGGCCCCTTCACCACCGCAAATCCAAAACCGATGCCCTGCCGCCGATTCCTTTGCTTGACCTGCCTGCTCTTCCTCACCAGCCTGCCCCTATCGGCGCAAGACGCCTACGTCCACGCCGCGGGGCTCCGCGCCGGTCCCATCACCGGCCTGAGTTACAAGCGCTTCGTCACCTTCGCCGGAACGGTAGAGGGCATCCTGGGCTACAATTTCAACAACGGTCGGACCTTTTCCCTGACCGGCCTGTACCAGCAGCACTTTTTTATCAGCTACGACCTCAACGCCTTCGCCGGTGGGGGCATGAGTTTTGGCGCCCGGAGCGACGACTTCCGCTGGATCGCCGAGGTCGTCGCGGGGCTGGAATACTCCTTCCCCCGCTTTCCCCTCCAACTCTCCCTCGACTACAAACCCGCCTACCGAATCCTTGGGAATGAGCTGATTTTTGACGAATTTGGCATCACCATCCGCTACATCATCCAACGCTAACGCTCCCTATGCTCCTCAAGACCCGTGGTATCATCTTTCGCGCGCTCAAGTACTCCGAGACCAGCTTTATCACGGACATCTACACCGAGGAAAAGGGACTGCGCTCCTACATCATCAGTGGGGTGCGGAAGAAAAAGGCCCGGGTGCGGGCCAGCTTGCTCCAGGTGATGACCCTGGTGGATTTGGTCGTCTACCACCGCGATGACAAATCGCTGTCCCGGATCAAGGAGATCAAAGCGGCCCGGGTGTACCAGTCGATTCCCTTCGACGTCACCAGAGGGGCCATCGGACTGTTTATGGTGGAGGTCGCGCGCAAAACGATCAGTGAATCGGAAGAAAACCAAGCCCTCTTCCACTTCCTGTTTGAGACCTTTTCTTTTCTTGATCGTACCGAGCAATCCGTGGCCAATATCCACCTCTGTTTTATGGCCCGTTTTTCCTTGTTCCTGGGCTTTTATCCCGAAGTCGACTGCGAAGCGGAAGCCTCTTATTTCGACCTCCAAGAAGGGGTCTTTACGACGCAGCCGCCCGGGCATACCTGGTTTCTAAACCCCGACGAAAGCGACATCTGGGCCGCCTTGCTCGTCACGGAATACGCCGACTGCCACCGTTTGCCCCTCAGTCGGGAGGTACGGCGGCAGCTCCTGCGCCACCAATTGTTGTACTACCGCCTGCACATCGAGAACTTTCCCACCATCAACGCCCACCAAATTTTGGAGGAAGTCCTGGGCTGAGGGCTGTTACTTCCGCGCTATTCCCTGCGGCTTCGGTACAATTCGTACCTTCCCTTTTTCGTTTATCATACCACCTTCCGGGCCTAGCCATCGTCTATGCAACTGGAAAGCAAACGCTTGTACAATCAATTGGTCAGTATGCGACAAAAAATTGCGGAATTTGCCCAGCGCCTCCGGGACCAACGCCGCGAGAAACCCCTCCTGGGCTGGACGCTCCAAATTGGCGTGGCCCTCTTCCTCCTGGGCCTAGGCTTCGTCCTGAGCCTTTTCCTCCTGGTCCGCTTTGGTGCCTTCGGGCCCCTGCCCACCGAGGCCCAATTGCGCGACATCCACAACAACAACGCCTCCGAGGTCTACTCGGCCGACGGCCAGCTGCTGGGCAAATACTTCCGGCAAAACCGGACCGCCATCGACTACGAACAGATTTCTCCCTTCATTCTCGACGCCCTGGTGGCCACCGAAGACGAACGCTTTTTCGAACACAAGGGCATCGACCTCCGCAGTTGGGTCCGCGTGCTGTTGCGCACCGTCCTGTTGATGGATGCTTCCGGGGGAGGGGGGAGTACCCTGAGCCAGCAACTGGTCAAAAACCTCTACCCGCGCGACCGGGGAGGCCTACTGCGCATTCCCGTCTCCAAGTTGCGGGAAATGATCGTGGCGCGCCGCCTCGAACGGGTGTATACCAAAAACGAATTGCTCAGCCTCTACCTCAATACCGTCCCCTTTGGCGGCCATGTCTACGGTGTAGAGGTCGCCGCTCAAACCTTCTTCAACACGACCGCCCGGGAGGTGAAAATCGAAGAAGCCGCCGTTCTGGTCGGCATGCTCAAGGCCAATACCACCTACAATCCCGTCCGCCATCCCGAAGCTTCCCAAGGCCGCCGCAACGTCGTACTGGCTCAGATGCACCGCCAGGATTTGATCACCAAGCCAGAGCTGGATTCCCTCCGGGCCCTCGACCTGATCGTCGACTACCACCGCGATAGCAACAACGAAGGCATCGCCACCTATTTCCGCGAGCACCTGCGGCAAAAACTGCCCGCCCTGATCGAGCAGTACCAAAAACCCGACGGTAGCCCCTACAACCTCTACACCGCCGGTCTCAAAATCTACACGACGATCGACTCGCGGATGCAGCGTCATGCGGAGGCCGCCGTCTGGGAACACCTCCAAAAGCTGCAAAAAGACTTTGACCAGCACTGGAAAAACCGCAAGCCCTGGGGCAGCGACGAGGTGATCCGCGAACGGATGAAAAAGAGCGAGCGCTACCGCCGGCTGGTGGAGGCGGGCAAATCTCCTGTAGAGATCGACTCGATTTTTAATGCCCCCATCGTCATGACGACTTTTAGCTACGAAGGGGACCGCGTCATCGAAATGACCCCCCTCGACTCGATTCGCTACTATTTCTGCCTGCTCAACGCGGGCTTCCTGGCCATGGAACCCAGCACCGGAGCGGTGCAGGCCTGGGTGGGCGGGATCGACCACGAGTATTTCCAGTACGATCACGTCAAATCGCGCCGGCAGGTGGGCTCGACCTTTAAGCCCATCGTGTACGCCAATGCCCTGCGCAAGGGGATCGAGCCTTGTGCCTACATCGAAAACCGCCTCGTATCGTACAGTGAATACGAGGACTGGCGACCCGAAAACGCCGATGGCAAATACGGAGGGGTCTATTCAATGGAGGGGGGACTCCGCCAGTCGGTCAATACCGTGGCGGTCGACTTGGTGATGCGCGGTGGTGTCGACTCGGTCCGGCAACTGGCCCAGGCCCTGGGTATTTCCAGCGACATTCCGGCCGTACCGGCCATTGCTCTGGGGGCGGCGGAGGTAGCCCTGTACGACATGGTGCAGGTGTACGGTACTTTTGCCAATCGGGGGGGCAAGCTTGCCCCCCGCTACTTGCTGCGGATTGAAAACAGTGCGGGAGAGTTGATCGCCGAATTTGAGCCGGCCCACGCGCCCCGGAGGGTATTGGCGGCTGATGACGTTGACGTGATGACACAGCTCATGGGGGCGGTGGTCGACAGCGGGAGTGCGCGCCGACTGCGCTACGCCTACGGGCTGCGTCAGGACATCGCGGGCAAAACCGGCACGACGCAGTCGCACGCCGATGGTTGGTTTTTGGGCTACACGCCCAAGCTGGTGGCGGGAGCCTGGGTGGGGGGCGCTTCTCCCCGGGTGCGTTTTCGTTCGCTGGCCCTGGGGCAGGGGGCCAATACGGCCCTCCCCATTTGGGCGGGTTTTATGCGGCGGATCAACCGCGACCCGGCTTTCAAAGGCTACGCCCGCGCGACCTTCCCCCCGCCTTCGCTGGCCGTCCAGGAAAAGCTGGCCTGTGCGCCCTACCTCGAAGCAATGCCCTTGCCCGTCGATAGCCTGGGAGGGCTCTTTGCCGCCCCCGATAATTTTCTCCGAAAGCTGGACGACCTCCTGGGCTCCTTCAAAAAAGACAAGGAGCGCCCGGCGGACGAGGCCCGCCCCTCCTCCGCTACCCGTCGCGAACGGGACGAGGCTCGCCGCCAGGAGTCCGAGCGCATCCGCAAGAAGAACGAACGCACCAAACGCAAGCGCGAGCGGAAGAAGAAGCGCAAGGAAAAATGGGACCAACTGTTTAAAAATTAATCTCGCTCCGTATCCGCTGGCACTAATGCCAATCTTTCTGCAAATTTGTAGGTAAAAGCTTTTTGTGCGGTGTACCTTTGCGCCGTCATCCGCCTTCGATTACTTACGAATAATGACCCTAACCTATGCCTACTTTGATACATCCCCCCCTCCAATACAATAAGAAAGGATTCTCCAAAGAATTGCTACTCGATCTGTACCGGCAACTGCTCCAGCCCCGCATGATTGAAGAGAAAATGCTAATCCTGCTGCGTTCGGGTAAAATCAGCAAGTGGTTCTCAGGAATTGGCCAGGAGGCCATTGCCGTCGGAGCCACGGCGGCCCTGTTGCCCGATGAGTTGATCTTTCCGATGCATCGTAATCTGGGAGTTTTTACCTCCCGCCAAATTCCCCTCCACCGCCTTTTTTGCCAGTGGCAAGGCAAGAGCCCCGGGTTTACCAAGGGCCGCGACCGCTCCTTCCACTTTGGGACGCTCGATTACAACATCGTGGGGATGATCTCCCACCTCGGTCCGCAGCTGTCGCTGGCCAGTGGGGTTGCGCTGGCCAATAAGCTGAGTGGAGCCGGTCGGGTGTCGCTGGCCTTTACCGGGGAAGGGGGGACGAGTGAGGGGGAATTCCACGAAGCACTCAACGTCGCGGCGGTGTGGCAACTGCCCGTTATCTTCGTCATCGAAAACAACGGCTACGGCCTGTCGACCCCCACCGAAGAGCAGTACCGCTGCGAGCGCCTGGCGGATCGGGGCCTGGGTTACGGTATGCGCGCCCTGACCATCGATGGCAACAATGTGCTGGAGGTTTACCGAACGATTTCTCAATTGGCGGCCGAGCTCCGGGAAAATCCCGAACCCGTGCTGGTGGAATGCCAGACCTTCCGTCGGCGGGGGCACGAAGAGGCTTCGGGTACCAAATACGTCCCGCAGGAACTGATGGACTACTGGGCCGAACGCGATCCACTGACCAATTTTGAAAGCTTTTTGCTCGCCAAGCGCGTCCTCTCCATAAAGCGGATCGAGGCGCTGCGTCAGGAGATTAAGGCGGAGATTGAGGCGGGCCTGGCCACGGCTTTTGACGAACCGGAGGTCCGGTCTACGCCGGGGGCCGAGCGGGCTGACGTCTACGCCGAGCACCGGCCCCACTCGCTCGCTCCGGCGGGTCCACGGACGGAAAAGCGCTTTGTCGACGCCATTTCGGATGGCTTGCGGCAGGGAATGGAAAAACACGACCGCCTGGTTTTGATGGGGCAGGACATTGCCGAGTATGGTGGGGTATTTAAAATTACTCAGGGCTTTGTGGAAGCCTTTGGCCGGGGTCGCGTACGCAATACACCCATTTGCGAAAGTGCCATCATTGGAATTGGCTTGGGCCTGAGTTTGCGGGGGTACAAGGCGATGGTGGAGATGCAATTTGCTGACTTTGTGAGTTGTGGTTTCAATCAGATCGTCAACAATCTGGCGAAGCTGCACTACCGTTGGGGGGAAAATGCGGACGTGGTGATCCGGATGCCGACGGGTGGAGGCGTGGGGGCGGGGCCCTTCCATTCTCAGAGTACCGAGGCCTGGTTTACGCACACTCCGGGGCTAAAAGTGGTGTATCCCTCCAATCCCCAGGATGCCAAGGGCCTCTTGTTGGCCAGTTTGGAAGATCCCAATCCGGTGCTGTTTTTCGAACACAAGGGCTTGTACCGCAGCATCAGCGCTCCGGTTACCGACGCTTACTATACCCTGGAGATCGGGAAGGCCCAAGTGGTGAGGGCGGGAGAACTGGTGTCGATCATTACCTACGGTATGGGCGTACACTGGGCACAGCGGGCGGTAGAAGAAATGGCCATCGACGCGGAGATCGTCGATTTGAGGACGCTGTTGCCGCTGGACTACGAGACGATTGCGGCTACGGTCCGGAAGACGGGCAAGGTGTTGCTGCTTCACGAAGATACCCTCACCGGCGGACTGGGAGGCGAGCTGGCGGCCTACATTGCCGAGCACCATTTTGAACAGCTCGATGGCCCCGTCATTCGGGTGGCGAGTGAGGATACTCCCGTGCCGTTTGCCGTATCGCTGGAGCAAAACTTTTTACCCCAACAGCGGCTACGGGAAAAATTAGCCGAATTGATTGCTTACTGAAGACCCCGAGGGACGACAAAGTTTTTGTAAATTTGCCCCCGTAAAAATAAACACTTGATTATGAAGATTGATGAATTCGTAGCCGTGAGTGGCATGTCGGGTTTGTATAAGATGGTAGCCATCCGCAGCAACGGCTTGATCGGCGAGAGCTTGGACAATGGGAAACGCATATTTGCCCCCGCGCGCAAACACCAATTTACCCCCCTCGCATCCATCGGCATCTACACCGATGATGACACCGCCGAGCTCAAGGTCGTCTTCCGGGCGATGTTGGAACAATTGGAGAGCAATCCGCCCCTACCCCTGAGTTCCAGTACCGACGAACTGGTCGAATACTTCGGTACGGTATTACCCGAGTTCGATCGCGATCGCGTCTACGTCAGCGACATCAAAAAAGTCATCAAGTGGTTCAACTTTTTGAACGAACGCGAATTACTCGATCTGGCCGAGTTGCGGGACGAGACCGCGGAAGCCGCGGAAGCCGCCGCTAGTGAGGTGGTGGAAGATGGCCCGGCGGAGGAATCGACCGAGGCCGCCGGGGATGCGGCGGAGTAGTGCCCAAAAACAACGATTCGATACCTACTATGAACAAAATTTCCATTCCTCTCCCCAGGAAGCGGGAATTCTTACCCATCGATTTCCGGCTGACCGTTTGGTCGCGCCTCAAACCCTATTGCAACGACCTGCTCGGCCGCCCCGTCGATGGGCCCCAGGCCCTGTCCCAGTGGCTCCGCCACCGCGCCGAAATCGCCTGGCTCCTGGCGGGCGAATGGCAGTGCCGTCAGCAAAAACTCCGGCAGTGGCCCCAATCCGACATGGCCCGCGCCGAAGTCGCCTACCTGGCCGAGCAAATCCTACCCAAAGCCCTCCGCGTTGCCGCCCAATTGGACGATAAACTACGGGCCCTCTCCGGAGGAATTTCCCCCACTCGCGCTCCACTCCACACCTTTTGGCTACAGCATTGCCGCTAGAAAAAATCCCACCCTCACCAGCCAATGGGAATCGGGGTCACAATTTTTTTGAGCAAGACAGAATATTTTTTTATATATTTCGTATTATTACCATGTGAGGCTGTGGTCATCTACCACAGCCCGATTTTAAAAGGCACCGAAAGTCGCACCCGACTTTCACTAGACTTATGAGACGCATCCCTTGCACCACGCCGCGGTACCGTCCGGTACCGCTTTCTCGCAAACGATTCGTTTCAAATCCAACAACCGACTTCGGAAAGGGGGGGCGGTAGCTCCTCCTTCCGTCGATTGACTTCCCAACTTGGGGTCGTCCCAAATCCGTGATTAAACATAACATTTCCCTTCAAACGCTGTGAGAAGACGCTTGAAAGGTCTGTGTGTACCCAACGACGGCACTGCCCTCACCAGGCAGGGAAGGGGGCCGTTGTTTTTTTATTTAGGTGTACACCGTTCCACTGGCCAAGCGCTCTGCGGATTGGGGATCGTGAGAAGGGAGGTATACTACCGGGCGTTCTCGGCAGTAAGCCTTGAGCTGAGTGTAGCTCTGTCGCGCCGCCTTCTTATCTGCACAAATTCCCGCCACCTTTTCCTGCCGCAATTGCTCCTCACTAAAACTGGCGTCTCCCGCAAAACAAAAATCGAGCTGGGGGCTGCGTAGAATGACCGACTGGTGTCCGTAGCTGTGGCCCGGCGTGGGTACCAGGAGGACGTCTTCCGCGGCGGTAATGTAGTAGGCTCCCGCAAAGTGTGGGTGTGACCGCTCGGCCCGGATCAGTCGGGGTTTGAACCAGGAGGGAAGGTGGCAGAGTACGGCCCCGTAAGGATTTTGGTATTCGGTTTGGGAGACCAGGATTTCGGCCTGGGGGAAGTAGGGTAGTCCGTCGACGTGGTCGATGTGGAGGTGGGTGAGCACGACCCAGCGTACATCCTCGGCACAAAAGCCCAGGCGGCTCAGTTGTTGGTCAATTTCCTGTTCCCGACTAAGCTCGAAGCGCAGGATGCGTTGATTGACCCAGCCCGCACCGGGGTCGCAGGCGAGGTGGTCCTTTTCGTGAAACCGGGCGCTTTCGCCCGTATCGATGAGAATCAAGCCTTCGGGATGCTCGATGAGCCAGCAGTGAACGGGTAGGGCGTTTGTCCAGCGGGGATCGAACAAAATGGCCGCCATACCCAGGGCACTGGGCTGGCGGTGGGTCTTTTTGACGCGTACGCTGCCCGTAGCCAGGGCGTGGATTCGGATGCCATTGGCGCAGTGGTAGCTGCGCGAAGGCCAGGGGTCAATTAGGGGGTTCATAAACGAGGGATTGAGGTAGAGGCTGCCGCCCAAATGGGCTAGGGCATTCAGGAAATGACGACGGTTCATAAATGGTTTAACGGATTGGGGGGGAGAGCGTTGAGAAAAAACGATTTACCTAACTTGGGTTAAGTGGCTCCCGAGCAACTTATGGATCGTCCGAGCTGTTAGGCTGGTAGTTTTACGTACCAATATCCAAACCCTATGATCCACAAGCCCACTGCCCTTTCTCCCAGGCTCCGGGAAGCTTACGATCCCGAAAACTTTCGCCGCCTGGGGCACCAATTGGTTGATCAACTCGCCGATCACTTGCAAAACGTCCAATCCGAGGTGGAACGCCCCGTTTACCATCATGCCGATCCCGAGGCCGAAACCGAGTACTGGCGTCGCGCCCTCGACCGCAGCGGACTCGATCAATTGCCCGATTGGTACGCACGCGTGGTACAGCACTCCATTCACCTACACCATCCCCGCTATGCGGGTCACCAGATCAGTAGCCCATCCCCCCTAGCGGCCCTCAGCGGCCTACTGACTGACCTGCTCAACAATGGCATGGGCGTCTACGAAATGGGGGTGGCCGCCACGGCCATGGAGCGCGTGGTGATCGAGACCGTGGCCCGGCAGTTTGGCATGCCCGCGACGGCGGGGGGCTACCTGACTTCGGGAGGGACCCTGGCCAACCTAACTGCCCTCTTGGCAGCGCGGCGGCACCGTGCGCCCCGCGATGTATGGCGGGAGGGGAGTAATGAAAAGTTGGCCGTTTTGGTCTGTGAAGAAGCGCATTACTGTATTGATCGGGCGGTGCGGATCATGGGGCTGGGCGAAGCGGGGGTGCGCAAGATACCGGCGACCAAGGATTTTAAGATGCGTACCGAATTGCTGGAGGAACACTGGCAGCAAGCCCGGGCGGAGGGGCTGTACCCCATCGCGGTGGTGGGTAGTGCCTGCTCAACCTCTACGGGCGCCTACGACGACCTCGAAGCCATTGCCGATTTTTGTGAGGCCAAGCAACTGTGGTTCCACGTCGATGGGGCCCACGGTGCGGCGGTCGCCTTTTCGGGGCGCTATTGCCAGCTGGTAAAGGGCATTGACCGGGCCGACAGCGTGACGATGGATTTTCACAAAATGCTCCTGACTCCGGCCCTGGCTACCGGACTGATTTTTCGCGAATTGGACGCTTCTTTCGCTACTTTTTCCCAACGTGCCCAATACCTCTGGTCCGGCGCTACCGATCGGGAATGGTTTAACCTCGCCCGCCGGACCTTCGAATGTACCAAATCCATGATGAGCGTCAAGGTATTTACGCTGCTGCAGGCCTACGGGACCGACCTTTTTGACGATTACGTGAGCCGTTGTTACGATTTGGGGCAGTATTTTGCCCAGCTGATAAGCCAAAGCCCCGATTTAGAGTTGGCTACTTGGCCGGATGGCAATATCGTTTGTTTCCGTCGTATGGTGGGGGATTTGGATGAGGAGGGGCTCAACCAACTCAATGGCGACATTCGCCGTTCGATCGTCGAGTCGGGGGCCTTCTACTTGGTACAGACGGAGCTACACGGCCGGTGCTACTTGCGGGTGACCTTGGTCAATCCACTAACCAGCGAAGAGGATTTGGAAGAATTGCTGAATTTGGTGCGGAGGAGGGTTTAGCCCTGGGCGTGGCCGTTTTTACCCAGCGGACGGCTTTCCCGCATTTTGGTCAGTAGGGCGTTGAGGGTTTGCGCTTCGGCTTCGTCGAGTAAGTGGAAATCGCCGTTGAGGTCTTCTACCTTGATGTCGATCTCGGAGAGGAGGGCCAGGCCTTTTTCGGTAATGCAAACGCGATTGGACCGCTTGTCCATGGTACAGGCACATTTAAATACCAACCCTTTCTTACTCAGTCGGTCGATCAGTCGGGAGGCATCCGACATGCGGTCGATCATGCGGTCACGTACTTCGAGGATGGTCAATCCACTGCCTTTTTGGCCGCGGAGGATGCGCAGGATATTGTACTGTTTGG
This sequence comes from uncultured Saprospirales bacterium, assembly GCA_937899855.1. GTDB lineage: Bacteria > Bacteroidota > Bacteroidia > Chitinophagales > Saprospiraceae > CALLVY01. The sequence goes on from CALCCH010000785.1 coordinate 18,546, forward strand.
AGGTGATATCGTAGGGTTCGAGAAAGTCTTTGGTCAGGTGTGTGAGCCAATTGGCCGACAGGTGGATATTGATGCGAAGTTGCTGCCAAACACCGTACTTGTTGCTTTTAAGTTCCTGCTCAATATGCATACTGCTGATGGTTTTTATGAGTTCCGCCACGGTCTTAAATCTTCTGGTACGAGGCGGCTGTAGGTATAATAGTCAAAGGGCCTCGAATGTAAAGCTCACCGTCCGGCCACATAATATAGTAAAAAAGTACTAATAAATGTTTAAACGTGGTTCTGGTCGAATAGTTTTGGCGATCCGTAGAATTCTAAGCGGTACGGCATACTAAGCCAATTGGGGCGAAATCGATCGGCGGTGTTCGTGGGTGCCCCGATGGGAGGCGTTCTTCACTCCAACAGAGGCGCAAAGGGATCTTCCTCCAGGCCGAGGTCGGACAGCTTATGCGCCGCTCGGATATTACTCATGTCGAGGTCGATGGGGCCGCGGTGGAGTTGGGCAATTTGGGCACCCGTAGGCAGTTGCGTCCAGTCTTCCCAGGTAAACTCCAGTCCTCCGATTTTGATGATGCTCACCCACATTTTATAGCTGGTCGGCAGCCCCGTTTCGTCCAATATCCAGAGGTAAGCATCCCCTGGGGTGACCCCTCCAGAGTGGTAGGTCACCAGGAGGCCCCGCTGACCGTCTTCCAGGT
>CALCCH010000786.1 GCA_937899855.1 uncultured Saprospirales bacterium
GTGATCCCCCAAGCCATCCGCCGTACCAAAATTTTCGAAGTGCGAACCGTCAAAACGACTCACCCCGTAGTCGGAACACAACCAGATGTAGCCGAGCCGATCCTGAAAGATATCGTAGACTTGGTTGCTCGGCAGTCCGTCCTGGGTGGAGTAATGGTAAAAGTGAGGATGTTGGGCCACCAGCCCCGAGCTCAGGAGTACACCGGCGAGTATACCGTATAAAATGTGTCGCAAAGTTTTCATCTTTTGGTCAAAGTATCAGTCGGCTGGTGTCAAATCGCTGCCAGCGCTAGAAGCCATCTCAAAATGTTTTTGTCAGCGAGGGAGTGGTCATTTACGTTCCTACGAGGCGCCAAAACGGAGTCCCGATTCCTATCGGGATGACGCTTTTGGCAACGAAGTAGGGGCGAGAATGACCCTGCGTAGCCCAAATCGACGAAAGAGATTCACGGCAGTAAAGTATATTTTTGAGATGACTTCTAATTTGTTCACCCCCGTTTGATCATCCTTCAAGTTAATAGAATAAGTCGTACCTTTGCAAATACAATCTCATTTAAAGACCATGCTTGCTACCAAACGTCCATTGACCGATTGGCTCCCCATCACGCGTAAAGAAGTGGAACAGCGGGGCTGGGAAACGCTCGATGTCATCCTCATCAGTGGAGATGCTTACGTCGATCACCCCGCTTTTGGCACGGCCGTGATTGCCCGGATCATTGAAAGCGAGGGGCTGCGCATCGGAATTGTTCCCCAACCCAACTGGAAGGACGACTGGCGCGACTTTAAGAAAATGGGCCGTCCCCGACTCTTCTTTGGGGTCACCTCGGGTTGTATGGATTCCATGGTCAATCACTACACTGCTTCCCGACGGCGGCGCTCCACCGATGCCTATACTCCCGGAGGAACGGCGGGCTTCCGCCCGGATTACGCCGTTGAAATATACACCAAAATCCTCAAAGAGATTTATCCCGATGTACCCGTACTGATCGGTGGTATCGAGGCCTCCTTACGGCGGGTCACCCATTACGACTACTGGGAGGACCAATTGTTTCCCAATATCCTGACGATGAGTGGAGCCGATTTGTTGGTGTACGGGATGGGGGAAATGCCACTGCGGGAAATCGTTCGGCTGCTCAAAAAAGGCGTCCCCTTCGAATCCCTCAAAACCATCCCCCAGACCGCTGTGCTGCACCCCCGGCACGATCCCTTGCCCAAAAACAAAAAGTGGGAGGACCTAACGCTGGCTTCGCACGAGCGCTGCCTGCGCGATAAAAAGGCCTTCGCCGCTAATTTTAAGCACATCGAGCAGGAGTCCAACAAGGTCAAGGCCCGGCGGCTGGTACAGGGCTGTGGCGATCACCAGATCATCATCAACCCTCCCTATCCCCCCATGACGGAAAAGCAGATCGACACCTC
>CALCCH010000787.1 GCA_937899855.1 uncultured Saprospirales bacterium
TGGTGTTGCTCACGTCCGAAGACGATGAGCTTGAACCGCTGCGCCCGTACGTGCGGGAGGAGCAACCGCTCCCCCAACTGGTCATCATCGACGGTGGAAAGGGGCAACTCAGTGCGGCGGTGGAAAGCCTGGAGTTGCTGGGGCTGATGGATCGCATTACGGTGATTGGAATCGCCAAGAAATTGGAAGAAATTTACTTTCCCGGTGATCCGGTGCCCTTGCACATCAACAAGAAGTCAGAATCGCTCAAACTCATCCAACAAGCGCGCAACGAAGCCCACCGCTTCGCCATCACCTTCCACCGCGATCAGCGCTCCCGCAATTTTACGGGGACCGAACTTACCAACATCCCCGGGATTGGGGAGAAAACGGCGGAAAAACTGCTTCGTCAGTTTAAGTCGGTGAAAAAGCTGCGGGCGGCATCCCCTGACACCTTGGAATCGCTGGTGGGGAAGGGCGTTGCGCGTAAGTTGCAAACTTATTTTATGCGTTCTTCGGAGGAGGAAGAATAGGCGGGCTCACTGCTCCGCAGCGGCCTGGGCTTCCGCCGCCAGATTCAACAAATCCGTCGAATAAGCCGCCCCCTCCCGGCGAACCAGTTCCCTTCCCCGGGCATCGACAAAGATCAGGGTCGGGTAGACGCCCACTTCAAAAACCACCCGGAGGTTGACCCCATTGCCCACCTCAGCATTGACCTTGTAGATGATAAAATTATCGTAGAAATGCTGGAAGACACGTGGATCGGTAAACACGTCCTCGTCCATCAATTTACAGGGGAGGCACCAGTCGGTATAGAAATCCAGAAAAACGATTTTGCCTTCCGCTGCGGCGCGGTCGAGCAGGGGGCTGAGGGTCTCAGAATCTTCAAAATGCACCGTACTCGCCACGGGGCTACTCGGCGGACGTTCGATCGACGGCCCCGGTTTGGGGGCGCCACCACAGGCGGCTAGGAAGAGGGTGAGGACAAGGGGAAGGCAAAAATATTTCACGTATTATCGTTTTGAAGGATGGACAAGCCACCTCGGTTTTAAAAAGCTTGGGGCTAGCGTGGTTCCAATACCTTCCGGTAGATGGCCAGCGTCTTTTGCGCCATGACGCCCCCGCTGAATTGTTGGACAAACTCCGAGGCCCGCTCGGTGATGGCCCGCCGTTTGGCGGGCTGGTTTAGCAGCTCCAGCACCCGTTCTGCCAATGCCTCCGGGGCCTGGATATTGGCCAGCAGCCCCGTTTGCCCCTCCAGCACGATCTCGGGAATACCGCCGGCGCGCGTGGCCACCACTGGGACTCGGCAGGCGAAGGCGTCGAGCAAACTGGAGCCCAAGCCCTCGGTTTTGCTCGTAAACAGGAGCAGCTCCATTTCGGGTAGAATCTCTGGAATATCGCGGCGGAAGCCCAACAATTGAATCCGCTCCCCAAGCCCACCTTGTTCGATGTAGGCCCGGATGGCCGCTTCTTCCCCGCCATCGGCTCCGATGATCAGAAAGCGGGCCTTGGGGAGACGGCCAGCGAGTGCGGCTGCGGTATCCACAAAAGTAAAGTAATCCTTGTGCGGGGCAATGGCCGCTACGTTGGCGATGAGTGGGATGTCGGGAGCGAGTCCCAATTCTCGGTGCAGTTTGCCCGTCTTTTGAAAGCGAAAACGCTCCAGGTCGATGCCATCGTGGACTACTTGTAGGCGTTCCGGTCGGTCGAGGTCGCTGTGGAGGAGGCGACGGATAAAATCGGAAACGCAGATGATGGCGCGTACGCTCGGGTGGTTGTATTTCCAACGCGAAAAGGCGTGAGGGCTGATGGGAAAATCGACGCGGCGGCTGAGCACCATGGGGCAGCGACTGCCCCAGAGGCTTTGGGCAAAGATGCCGTAGGTATGGGCGTGAGAGTCGTGGAGGTGGATCAGGTCGATGCCCTTGCTGCGGCACCAATCCGCCACGCGTTTGCCGGGCAGGGGATTGATGGCGGCGGCTTTGCGGTAGGGGAGGTAGGGGTGGCCCTCCCGGGCGCACCAGTGGGCCAGTTCGGAATCGCGGACGCAGGCGATCCACTGTTGGACACCACGTTGGGCCAGGCCCCGGTGGAGCCAGGCGATTTGCTGCTCGCCGCCCCGCCAAGTTCGGGCGGAGGAAAGGTGGAGCACTTTCACGTACGAAAGGATTTTTGCTCGTAGAGTCCTTCGAGTTTGTGGTATTTTTTACGTACCAGCAGGGCGTTGTGCTTGCTGATGAGGTAGCCATTGCGGCCGTCGAGGAAGCCGAGCTTGAAGAGGAAGGTATTCCAAAAACGGGCGTAGGGCGAGAGCATTTGTCGGAGGGGCGAGGGGCGTTTGTTGCCCGCAAAGAGCTCCTGCGCCGCCAATTCGCTGTAGCGCTCAATCCGTTGGAGGTGGTCTTCGACCGACTTGTAGGAATAATGCCAGAGCTTGCCCCACAGCTTTTCCTCCCGGAAGTGCGAGGGTACCCGCAGCGTTTCGTGGACGTAGTCGCCCTCCCAGTGGACCTCCGTCCGGTTGAATAGGCGAATCTTCCAATCGGGGTACCAGCCGCTGTGGCGGATCCACTGCCCACAAAAGTTGTTGATTCGGTCGAGGCGGTATACCCGCCCCTTTTGCAATGGCAGGCGCTTGATGCTTGCGATCAGCTCCTCCGACAGGACCTCATCCGCATCGATCGATAAAATCCAGTCGTTTTCACAATTTTCGTTGCCGTAGTTTTTACTAGCGCTGTAGCCCTGCCACTTCCGTTGCAGTACTTTTACCCCCATCCGGACACAAATTTCGACGGTATCATCCTCGCTAAAGGCATCCACCACCACCACCTCATCGGCCACCCGCTGAAGGGCTTCCAGACAGCTGCGGATGTTCTCGCTCTCGTTGTACGTGATGACCACCGCGGAGATTCGGGGAAAGGTCAGGTCTTGCAAATTGGATCATTATTTTACGGGTCGCTGGCGACCGTAGGCGACAAAGTGGGGGTTGAGTAGGTTTTCTTTGTTGTAACGCAGGGCTTGCTGGTCTTCGTCGTTGAGGACCTGACCTCCCGCCTCTTCCAGTACGATCTGGGCCGCTCCGGTATCCCACTCCATGGTGGGAGCGAGCCGGGGGTAAATATCGGCTCGACCGGTGGCGATGAGGAGAAACTTGAGCGAACTCCCGCTGGCCACCAGTTCGGGTTGGTGGAAGCGATCGACAAAGGCCTGGGTGGCCTCGTTGAGGTGCGAGCGCGAGCAAACGAGCCGCAGACCCTCCTCGTCGAGTTGAAATTCCCGGGCTTGGAGACGCGTATCGACCCCATTTTGGTGTTGGAAAGCACCGTGGTCGCGGGCCGCCCAGTACATGTCGTCCAGGTCGGGGGCGTACACCACACCGAGTACCGGCCGTTGTTGGTGGATCAGGGCGATGTTGACCGTAAATTCGCCATTGCGTTTGATGAATTCTTTGGTCCCGTCGAGTGGATCGACCAGCCAGTAGTAGTCGTAGTCCTTCCGGTCGGCGTAGGGGATGGCTTTGTTTTCCTCGGAGACGATGGGAAAGACAGTGGAGAGCTGCTCCAGCCCTTCACAGATGATCTGGTTGGCCCGACGGTCGGCCAGGGTGAGGGGCGAATTGTCCGCCTTGTGTTCAACGGCGACTTCGGCGGTTTCGTAGTAGACTTCTAAAATGGCTTGGCCGGCTTGGCGCGCGATGGCAATTACTTCGGTGGCCAGAGCGGAAAGTGGTATCATCAAAATTGGGTGTTGGTGTTTTAATCAAGTGGAAAAGTGGTGGTGCTACAACAAATTGTCTAAATCGACGTATTAAAAGCATTGCTCCAATGGGCAAGAAGTTTTGCCATTCGGGTTTTGCGATCGAGGCGGAACCACTACCTTTGCAAAGGTAATCAGAATCGCTAGAAATATAAAATTTCACCATCTGACTCCCTCGGAATCCTCCATCCCCAATGGCTCTTTTGCACTAAAACACGACAACGCGATGAAAAAAGTATTGGTAACGGGCGGCTGCGGCTACATCGGCAGCCACACGATCGTCGACTTGATCGACCACGGCTTTGAGGTCATTTCGGTAGACAGCTTAGTCAACGCCGACGAACGGCCCCTGGCCGGCATCGAAAAGATTACGGGGCAGGCGGTGTACAACTACCGCGTCGACCTCTGTGATTACGAAGCAACCCGGCAGATTTTTCTCGACCACCCCGACCTGATGGGCATCGTCCACTTCGCGGCCCTCAAGGCCGTCGGCGAGTCGGTGGAACAACCCCTGCGCTACTTCCGCAACAATCTCAATAGCTTGCTCAACCTGCTCGATTTGGCGACCGAGCACGGGGTCGATAACTTTATCTTTTCGTCCTCCTGCTCAGTGTACGGCAACGCGCGCGAATTGCCCGTTACCGAAGCCAATGATTTTCAGGAAGCCGAAAGTCCCTACGCCCGGACCAAGCAAATGGGCGAGCAGATGATTCGCGACGTCGGTCGGGCCTTTCCCCAACTGCGGTCCATCCTGCTGCGCTATTTCAATCCCGCCGGGGCCCACCCCAGTGCCCTCATCGGCGAATCGCCCGTCAACCCCGCCCTCAACCTGGTCCCCGTGATCACCGAGACGGCCATTGGGCGCCGCACCAAACTGACCGTCTTTGGCGATGATTACGGTACCCGCGATGGTTCCTGCATCCGCGATTACATCCACGTCATGGACCTGGCCAATGCCCATACCAAAGCCCTACAGTACCTCGCGGCGGGCCAGAGTGAGGAGGCCTGTGAGGTGTACAACCTGGGTATCGGTGAAGGCGTCACCGTGCTGGAGGCCATCGAGGCCTTTGAAAAAGTGACGGGCCAGTCACTCAACTACGAAATTGGGCCGCGTCGGCCGGGGGATGTGGTCGCCATCTATTCGAACTACCAGCGGGCTGCCGAACGCCTGGCTTGGGCGCCCGCCCGAGGGATCGAGGATATCATGCAGACGGCCTGGGAATGGGAAAAAAGACGCAGCGCTCCGGCGAGCGTATCCTAGCGTAGGGCCTCCGAAAAAGCCAGCGCTCCACGGCCTTTAATGACTGACCTCCATTGTATAATTGAGGAAAAAATTGCATATTTGTATACAGTCGTCCAAATTTTTTGGGCCACTAAGAACAACAATCTATGGGTTAGGTTCTAACGAACAAGTCATAGGGTGTCCATAGTCTTGTTGCCTTGCCGGGCTAATACTCGGCAAGGTTATTTTTTGCGGGTCAGGGTGGCCTTCTGGGTCGCCCCAATGGGATAAGTTCGCACCTCCGGGATGCTTTCGCCATCGACGACCAGGGTCGTATCTCCGGTAATGCTGACGGGTTCGCTACCGCCAGCTATCACCTCGAAAGTCATCGTATCACCCCTCACTTCATTGGTAATCAGGATCATGATTTCGCCCACTAGGTAGCGGCTAAAGAGCTTGTTGGGGCGGTAGTAAGACTCTAGGACGATGCTGTTGAGCTCGTCGACGGCGTAGAGGCCTTTGGCTCGGTCGATGACTTGTAGCTGGTACTTGCGGGCGCCCGCCTCTTTGTCCTCTCCGTAAATGATGGTCCAACTGAAGCGGTCGACCGTATCGAGGGGCAGAATGTGCAGTTCCATGGGAAGCTGTTGTACGGGTCCCTGGGGTCCGCTGATGGTGAGTTCGCCCGTCCAGACGCCCACCCAGCTTTCGGGAAAGGCGAGGGAATCTTGGGCAGGGGTGGGGGTGGCGTCGGCGCTGGCCACTCGGGGGAGGCTGATGGTGAGGATCAGGCCGAGTAAGGCGGGGAAGAAGGATAAATTGGGCATAAAGTTGAGCATTTGCAAATTATTGAATAGCTTGGCGAATCGGGTAGGCTCTTGTGTTAAAAGCCGCCCAACTAGCCACAATCCCCCAGTATGAAATACCAATACCTTTGCTGCCTGCTGCTGCTGGCGACGTTTCAGGGCCTCGCCCAATCCGCCGATTATTTCCAACAGGAAGTAGACTACCGCATTGAGCTGACACTCAACGATCTTACCCACGAGATTTTTGGCGTCATCGAGATGGACTACACCAACAACTCGCCCGATGAGTTGGGTTTTATTTACTTGCACCTTTGGGCCAATGCCTTTAGCGACCGCAATACGGCCTTTACCCGTCAGAAGGTTCGCCAGGGGAGTAGTCGTTTCTACTTTGCCAAAGATAAAAATTTAGGCAACTACAGCGAGCTTGAATTTACCGTTGATGGCCAATCGGCGTCACTAGAGCTACAAGCCGATAATCCCGACATCGCCAAGTTGGTTCTCCCCCAGGCCCTCCGCCCCGGGCAGACCATCGCCATCCGCAGCCCCTTTCGCCTCAAGATTCCCGGTTCTTTTTCCCGATTGGGCCGCGTCGGCGAATCCTACCAAATGACCCAGTGGTACACCACACCCGCCGTCTACGATCGCGCGGGCTGGCATCCCCTGCCCTACCTCGACATGGGAGAGTACTACTCCGAGTTTGGCTCCTTTGACGTCAGTATCACCTTGCCTAAAAACTATATCGTCGCCGCCACGGGAGAGTTGCAGACCGCTTCCGAGATTGCCTTCCTCAGTGAAAGAATCGCCGAAACCGACCGGGCCCTCGCCGCCGAAAAGCTGCCCGACGACGACGATTTCCCTCCCTCGGACGAAGCGCAGAAAACCATCCGCTTCACCGCCGAAGAGGTCCACGATTTTGCCTGGTTCGCCGATAAGCGTTTCTACGTCCAAAAGAGCGAGGTCGAATTGTCCTCCGGCCGGAAAATCGATACTTGGGCCTATTTCACCAATACCGAGGGGGAACTCTGGCGCAAGGGGACCCTCTACGTCGATCGGGCCGTGGAGTTCTATTCCGACAAGGTCGGGGAATATCCCTACCCGCAGGCCACCGCGGTACAAAGCGCCCTGAGTGCCGGTGGGGGAATGGAGTACCCCATGATCACGGTCATCGGGCTGGCCGGGAATGCTTACGCCCTCGATCAGGTGATTACACACGAGGTGGGGCACAACTGGTTTTACGGCATCCTGGCCTTTGACGAGCGCGTCCACCCCTGGCTGGATGAGGGCATCAATTCCTACTACGACCACCGCTACATGGAAGACAATTACGCCGAAGACGAAACGGATTTTCTCCCCCCATTTTTGATGAAGACCACCGATTATTCGCTGCTGGAACTGGCTTACCTCTACCAGGCGCGTCGCAATCTGGATCAAGCGCCGGCCACCAGCTCGGATGATTTTTCGCGCATCAACTATTTTCTGGGCGCTTACGAAAAACCCGCCGTGGTCATCAAGTACCTGGAAAAATACCTGGGTACCGAACGCTTTGATCGCATCATGCGGGGTTTTTACAAGGAATGGAAATTCAAACATCCCGGCCCGCAGGATTTTCAGACCCACCTGGTACGCGAGAGTGGCGAAAGTCTCGACTGGTTTTTTGAGGGCTTTTTGTACTCCAACGACAAGCTGGATTATCAGTTGGCGGGGATCCGCGAAGGCGAAGATGCGGCGGGCGAGCCCGGTCTGCGGGTTAAGGTGAGAAATCGGGGGGATATCGCGGCGCCCTTTTCCCTGTCGGGGATGCGGGATACGCAGCTCATCCACACCCAGTGGTACTCGGGGACGGAAAAGGTGACCGAGGTGGATTTCCCGGGGGGCGACTACGACCGGCTGGTGATCGATGCCGAACGGATCACGCCCGACCTGTACCGCAAAAACAACGTGCGCCGGACCAGCGGTTTGTTTCCCGGTGCGCCACCCTTGAAGTTTAAATTCCCCCTGGGGATCGAGCACTCGACCCAGTCGACCGTTTTTGTGACGCCCCTGCTGACCTGGAACAATTACGACAAGACCCTCGCCGGTTTGGCTTTTTACAATAGCCCTCTCCCCGCCAAACGCTTCGAGTATACCATCGCTCCCTTCTATGGCTTTGCCTCCGGCGACCTGACGGGCCTGCTCAATTTGCAGTACCACGCCTACGTCAACAACAAGTGGCTCCGGCGCGCTACCGTCGAGCTCAATGCCAAACGCTTCAACTACACCTACAACTGGCCCGATGAGTACTATCTGACCTACAATAAGGTGGTGCCCACCCTCCGTCTTGACCTGGCCAGCAAGCCCAATGGATCCTTCTACCACTATCTCCAGTACCGGGCCATCATCCTCAACGAGGACCGCCCCCAATTCTCGACTGATTCGCTGACCCGTGGGGATTACCTGGGCAACGAAAACCTGGCTTCCCTGATCCACGAGGTGACCTACTGGGGGGGCAACCGCAGGGCGATCAATCCCTGGTCGTACCGAGTGGCACTGGAGCAACAAAGCTACGACGACTTCTTTGGCACCGAGCAAAGCTACCTCAAGCTCAGTGCGGAATGGAAAGGCGCATACACTTACAAGCGGGGCCGGAGCGTTAACGTGCGCCTGTTTGCCGGTGGCTTTTTGAACAATACGCGCGAGAACGCGGGTAATTTTTACACCAACGCCTCCAACCGAAGTACCCGTGGTTCGCTAGCGCTGACCTACCAGGGCTACAACGACGATAAGTACGACGACTTCTTCCTCGGCCGCAACGAGAATCGGGGCATCTGGTCGCAGCAGGTGGCGATTCGAGATGGGGGGATGAAGAACGCCTTCGGAAGTTCGTTTACCAATGTCGGACTGAGCAATAGCTTTATTTTCGCCGTCAACTTGGACGCTGACTTACCGGAGCGCCTGCCCCTCGGTTTGCCCCTCAAGCCCTATCTCGACCTGGGCTACTTTAGCAATGCTACGCCCCTGGGAGAAGACGCCACCTTCGACGATCAGTTTCTGTGGAGCTTTGGGGTGATGTTGAGCTGGTTTGATGGTCGCTTGGCCGTTTATTTCCCCCTGGCCAATTCCGAGAACATCCGGGAGGTGTACCGGCAACGCGGTAATTATTTTACCCGCATCACCTACACCCTCAACCTGCGCGACACCAACCCCTTCGAATTGGTTAATAATATCTCCTTCTAATGATGCCTAAATTTCCTGCCCTACTGGCCATTGCGCTGTTGCTGAGTTCCCCGGTGGGGGCGCAGTCCAGTGATTATCTGAGCGATTTTTTGAAAAAGTGGCAAAACGCGGCGGCGTATACCCTGGAAGTGGCCGAATTGATGCCGGCGGATGCCTATGATTACCGTCCCACTCCCGAGGTGGACAGCTTCCGGGAGCAACTGCTCCATTCGGTGAGCAATATGGTCTGGCTCAGTACGAGCTATCTGGGGGGCGAGGGCTGGGCGGTCGATCTCAAACGCGAGGATTACACTAAGGCCGAGGTGCTGGACATCCTGCGGACCGCCTTTGATTATTCCACCCGCATGGTAGAGGCTTTGGATGCACCCCAGCTGGCGGAGTCGGTCGACTTCTTTGCGGGGCCGATGAACAAGCGCCAGATTCTCCAGCTGATGAACGACCACCTGACCCACCATCGGAGGCAAGCCATCCAGTACCTGCGTCAAAAAGGGATCAAGCCGCCGGCTTACCGCGGCTGGTGAGGGGCTGGATTTACTGGTCGCGACTCAGATAACGGACGCCCGTCCCCAGGGCTTGTGGCCAGATGAAGGTGGTTTTGAACTGGGTGTTGAATACGGCATCGCAGTTGTTTTCCCGTGCTTTTTTGAGGAGGCGTTGCTTTAAGCGTTTCCGCGAGGTGAAGATGGAGCCCGTCAGTTCATAGCTGACGACTTCGACGAATGCTTCGGCATCGGGGGGGATGGTGGCGGAGAGAAGGATGTCCTGGCCCGCTTCGTTGAGCTGGACGGCCTGCGTGGTGACCAGACAGCTCGCTTGGGTGCCCAGCAGTACGGCGAAGAGGAGGACTAAGTGGGGGAGGGTAGCGAAAGCTTTGATCATGGTGGGGTCGGATTGAGCTCCAATTTAAAGAGAATCGGGCAAAGCATCGCGTTTCCGACTTGGAAAATCAATGCCTTGCCCAATGGTTTTCGGTCTTACTAGCAGAGCAACACGGCCACGGCGGCAATAAAGGCCACCAGGGCTTCGACATCATCGACGGTGCGGCAGCAACGGTTGCGGATCAGACAGCGCAGGACTTTGAAGACGGGCAGTCCGAAGAGGATGATGATTCCGATGAGTTTCCAGATGGGGATGTTTTCCTCCGTTCCCCGCGAGGGCGTCCGTCGGATGTCCCGAAGTTCGATCATTTTATCCCGCATAAAGGTCACTACGGCCAGCTCCCCACCCGCGACGGCTTTATCCACCATTTGGTTGAGGGCATTACTGACCTTTACCACGTCGGAGGGTTTGAGGTGCGTTTGGGCCAAAAACAATTTGGTCCGCACTTGCATGTCCGCAAAGCGGGCCGCGGGGACGCCCGTACTTTCGAGGCTCTGAGTATCGATAAATTCGTTGATGGCATCAATGGCGCGGTTGAGGATGACCGTTCCCCTTTCGTTCCACTGCTGTAGTTGTTGGTTGCTGTAATTCACTACGTCGCTCGATAGGCTGAGGACGTTGTAGCGCTCTCCGGTTCGGAAATTCAATTCGGCTTCGCCAAAATTCAGTAAAGCTTTGGAGAAGGCGTAGTAGGATTGGCTGAACAGTTCGAGGTCAGCGTCCAGATCTACGGCCGGCAGGTAGGCCATGGCCATCTCGTTGAGGTCGTTTAAGACCTCCTTGTTACTTGCCAATACATTCATAACTAAATGGTTTTTAGGTGGTGTTTGCTCAGTGCTTTTGGAGAAAAAATCCAGCTTTTGTCACACACAACCTGGGTTAACAATTGGGTATAAATTGGGCCGGTCGTTCCGTCTGCTTGGTGAGTTAGTCGGCCATTGCACTAGGGGGTGTCTGAAAATTATCCTTCGGCGCATCTTTGGCATCTTTAGAACCTGA
>CALCCH010000788.1 GCA_937899855.1 uncultured Saprospirales bacterium
AGAGCTCTTATCCGCCGAGAGTTCGATGTAGCCGCCCAACTTGGAAGCCACGATTTGTGGCAGCACCACCGAAAGGTTGAACAGCCCCATCATCAGCCCCATTCGCCGCTCATCGACTACCTCAGACATGATGGCGAAGGGCAGGCTCACCGTAGCGGCCCACCCGACGCCCACCACGGCCATCATCAGGTTGATGCTCAGGAGGGAATCGGCGCCGTAGTACAAAATGCCCAGATAGCCCAGCGTCATTGCGGCCAGACAGAAAGTGTGGGTCCGCACCCGTCCCTGGCGCAGGGCGATGGGTTCGAGGAGTAGGGCGGGCAATACAGCAGCTACGGCATTGAGAATGAGAAAGGCGATGGAAATCCCCTCTCCCAAATCATCGGCACTCATGTCCTGATACTTGTCCTGCAGGTAGGCAAACATGTAAACAAACATCGTCTGAACTCCCAGCCAGGTGAAGGAATGCGCCGCCAGGATTTTTTGGAAGCCAATGCGACTGGCCACCTCTACGGAACGACCGGATTCCCGCTGGAGTAAGGTGTACGCAATCAGGCCGATGGACAGCCCCAGACACAGGTATTCGACGTAAAAGTGAGCGGGCTCGTAGTGCAGCAGCTTGGCTACGATCCCGTAGATACCGTAGAGCAAAAAGCCCCAGAGCGGTAGGATGCTGCGCAGGGTATCGCCTAGGGAAAAGGCGGGACTGGAAACGGGTTCCGCTTCCCCCGCCACCACCAAATCCCGCGACTCCTCGATAAAGAGCGGTGGGATGACGGACAGGAAGAAAACCAGCGCTGCCCCAAAGTAGATGAGGGTGTAATTGCCCAGCCACACGCTGATGACGTAGGCCAGTACCCCAAAGGTACCCGAGATGGTTTGCATCCAGGTGTAGCCTTTGGTGCGTTCCTGGCCTTCGGGAGTGAGGTCGGCGATGATGGAGCGGGTGGGATTAAAGCTGACGTTGATCGACAGGTCGAGGGTGAGGGCCACCGCGATGGCGACGCCCAAAATCCCGTCCATCCCCAGGGCGCCCGAGATGATGTCGATATTGGGCAGGGCCAGCAGCATGAGCGCCGCCAGAAAGCCCCCGATAAAAATAAAGGGCTTGCGACGTCCCCCCATAAACCAGACTTGATCGCTGATAAAACCGATGAGGACTTGCCCCACGATTCCCGCGATGGGTCCCGCCGCCCAGACCAAACCCACGTCGTGAATCTCCAGACCGTATTTGGTCGACAGCAGCCAGCTGAGGGCCGCAATTTGTACCGACAGGGCAAAGCCCATGGCCGTGGCGGGCAGACTGAGCAGGGCGTAGAAGGAATTGGTTAACTGTTTTTGAATGTTTAGCATAGTAAGTTTTGGAATGGTATGTAGTGTAGGAATCGCCCCGGTTTAGCGCTTCATCAGAATCATCGCCGATTGACGGGGCAGTTCGAGCTCCGCCGCCGTGACCCGGGCCAATCCCGCTTCGTTGACCGCGTTTTCCTGGAGGACCACCGTCCAGGGCCCCGTCGGAATCGGTACCTTCCGGGCTTCGGCCCGTCCGTTGAAGAGCACCAGGATGTCGCTCCAGTCGTCGCCATTGGCGTGATCGCGGATGGTGTAGCCCACCAATTGGGGCTCCACCAAGTCCAAGAACTCGAGGTGCTGCTGGATCATTGGGGTACTGCGCATCCGAAAGGCAGGGTGGTTTTTACGCAACTGAATCAATTGGCGGTAGTAGTCAAAAACCCCGGCGTAGCGATCCCGACGCGACCAGTCGAGGCGATTGATGGTATCGGGCGACTTATAGGAATTTTCTTCGCCCTCCTTGGTCCGCAACAGCTCGGTACCGGCGTGTAGGAAAGGAACGCCCTGCGAGGTGAGGACGATGGTTTGGGCCAGGGTGTGCATCCGGATCAGTTCGGCCTCGTCGGCTTCGGGGTTGGAAATCATGAGGCGGTCGAGCAGGGTGTGGTTGTCGTGGCAGGATACGTAGTTGATACACTGACTGGGTTGGGGGGCCCAGTAGGCATCGGAATAATTGACCGCCGGATAGTCGATCTGCGGGTGTTCCGTCGCCGCCACGATCCCAAATTTGATCGACTCGTCCCGACCTTCTTGTCCACTGACAAAACCGCGCTCCCGATGTTCAAAAACGCTGCCCTTCAGACCGTCGCGCAGGTCGTCGCTAAAGGCCGCCACGGATTGAAGGTGGCGGGTATTCCGCTTGAGGGCCTGGCGTTCGGCGGGCAAGGGAGAGGCCCCCGCCGTCCAGCCTTCACCGTACACGAAGATGGTCGAATCGATCGCCGCGAGGCGTTCGCTGATGCGATTCATGGTTTCGATGTCGTGGATGCCCATCAGGTCGAAGCGAAAGCCGTCGATGTGGTATTCGCGGACCCAATATTCCACCGATTCGAGCATAAACTTGCGCATCATGTCCCGATCGGAAGCGGTCTCGTTGCCACAGGCCGAGGCGTTGGAGAAGCCACCGGAGGTATCCTGGCGGTAATAGTAGCCGGGGACGAGTTGGTTAAAATTGGACCCTTCGGTAATCCCGGTGTGGTTGTAGACCACGTCGAGGATTACGCGGAGGCCGTTTTCGTGTAGGGTCTGGACCATTTGCTTGAACTCGCGGATGCGGACCCGCCCGTCGGCGGGGTCGGTGGAGTAGCTGCCCTCGGGAATGTTGTAATTCTGGGGATCGTAGCCCCAGTTGAACTGCGGCTCGTCCAGTCGGCTTTCGTCGACGGAGAGGTAGTCAAAGGAGGGCAGCAGGTGAACGTGGGTGACGCCCAGGTCGAGGATGTGGTCGAGCCCGGTAGCTTGACCACTGGGGTTTTGGGTCCCCCTTTCGGTGAGGCCGAGAAATTTACCCTGGTTTTGAATGCCGGAGTTATCGTGCAGGGAAAGGTCGCGGACGTGGAGTTCGTAGAGGACGATATCGGTGGGGTGTGCCAGGGGGGGCCGTTGGTCCTTTTCCCAGCCCGGTGGGTTGGTCTGGGCCAGGTCGACCACCATGGCCCGCTGGCCATTGGTACCCACGGCTACGGCGTAGGGGTCGGGCACTTCGGCGAGCCATTCGCCCGCAATTTGGACTTGAAAGGTATAGTATTTGGCCAATTGGTCACCGGGTAGCTGCAACTTCCACAGCCCCTGCGGGGCCTTTTCGAGGGGGTGGCTGGACAGGGTCGTACCTCCCGTAGCCGTTTCGTACAATTGGAGCCGGACCGCTTCGGCGGAAGGGGCCCAGAGGCGAAAATCGGAGGCTTCGGGTCGGTAGCGCAGCCCCAGGTCCTGCCCGACGTAGACTGGGTAATCGTCGTAGGTCATATTCATGTTGGTGGGGTTCGGTTGCTCGGCGGAAGTGGTGGGCGCACTAGCTGGCTCGCCGCAGGCCCAGCAGCAAGCCAGGAGCAGGAGGAGAAAGTTTGTTTTTGGAAAATACATTTCCGTGGTTTTAGGTTTACAATAAACCGCATTTTCCCTAGGGGCGGCGCTCACGGAAAAGCAACGACCCGCGTGGATGGACGCCTCCTTGGGGAAGCGGAAGGGAAAGATAATAAATCTGCCCAGCTTATTGGAAAAATTAAAGGGTGACCTCATTAGCGGACGGATCAGCAGCGGGTAAGGCCTGTCTTTTTGGCACTCCACACGAAGCGAGCCTGCCACAAAGTCGCTATAAATCAAGGATTTAGGTACAAAATGGCCGAAAGTATCGCTTGGTACGGGCCTTGATCTGCACTTAGGGTGTTTCCATTTTCCCATTAGCCAAAATCTAGGTAGCCCCTAGCAAACTCGAGCAACTACCGGCATGAATTTGTATAACTTAACCATCAAAGCACAGGAGTCCCTCCAGCGGGCTCAGCAAATTGCGG
>CALCCH010000789.1 GCA_937899855.1 uncultured Saprospirales bacterium
GTAGACGTCGGTGATGCGTTCGCCGTAGGCATTGGTACTGTTTTCCACCTCCATGATGTACTGGAATTCGTCGCCGTATTCGGAATCGAGCACGGTGGCGTGGGGGGCGGTACCCAGGCCATTGAGTAGGCCAAAGAGGTTGGCGGGGTTTTGCCCCGTGAGGTTGGTAGCTACAAACAATTGGTCGTGGTTGTGGAGGCCCAGCGAGGGTTTGGTATCACCCAGTTGGATGCCGAGCGGATCGGGAAACTGGGGGGTGGGATTGCCGGAGATACTGGGGAAGGCCGCCTCCAAATAACGTCCCATCCAGCCGCTGGTGATGTTGAAATTCGCCGGACTGCCGTCGCCACCGGACAGCCAGAGATCGGTCGATTTGAAGTGGGATTGGTTGAAGGAGGGATAGCCAATGCCCTGGAGGACCCGCGCCTGGCCCCCATCGTACATGTCCTTGAAGGCCGTCATCGCCGGGTGCAGCCCCACCTGATCGGCCAGGGCCAGGCCACTATCCAGGTTGATGAGACCATTGGCGCCCGTCTCGGGCAGAGCGATGTCGGGGCGGAGGCCCTGGTAAACCCCGTACTGGTTGATCGGTACCAGGGTATTGAGGCCATCGTTGCCGCCCTTGAGGAATACGATGACCAGTACGCGCTCGTCGATGCCCTGGCAGTTGAGCAATTGGAGCATGGAGGGGCTGGCGAAGGGACTGACTGCCAGACCGTTGAGAACGAGGGGAGCCGAAGACAAACGGCCTATATTTTTGAGAAAGTTGCGTCTTTTCATATCGACTAGGTTGAGGTGGAGTGGAGGAATGGGGCTTACATCAATTGGTATTCCTGCGAAGAAAGCAGTGCCGTAAAGAGGCGTTCCAGGGGGATTTTGACCGACGAATCGTCACCGGTATTTTGGTAATTGATCCATTCGAAACGCCAATTGATCAAAGACAGATCGTCGAGGAATACATCATTGAGGAAATAGCTGAATCGATCCGTAGCCGGAGCTAGGGGCAGGAGGTAATCGGTCAGCTTGGTCACGATTTCCAGCCCGTCGGTCGGATCGCTAATCAGGCCCGAGTTGTCCACGTAATCCACCATATCGAGCTCTACCCCGCCGTTGCCACCACCGGCGAGGACGCGTTCGCCCTCCAACAGCATTTCCGCCAGCTTGTAGCGAGCGATGAGGGTACTGCCGTTGAACCAGTTTTCAGAAAAATTGGGTTCTTGGTAATACGCCGGATAACCCGCCACGGAATCCGGTCGGTGCAGCGTCATGCCGGCCTGGAGCAAGATGATGTCGATGACCGAGCGTTTGTACCAATTCCAGTAGTGGTCTTCGGCCATGGTTTGGGCATCGGGAATGACGATCTCGAAAAAGCTGAGGGTATGCAGTAAATTGTCGAGGGGGGATTTGAGGATGGCACCAAGAATCTCGTCGTCGGCTACCAGGTCGTCGCGGTCGAAGAAATGCTGGCTTTTGAGTAATTGCTGGAGACAGGGGGTGAGCTCGTAGTTGTTGTCGTACAGGGTCTGCGCCAGGGGGGTGATGATGTCGGTTTCGACTTCGGCACTGATTTGATTGCTTACGAAGTAGCGGTAGAGCTTGCGGCAAATGTTTTTGGCCGTGGCCATTTGCGCAAAGACCATCTCCACAAAATCGTCGAGCTCCCGGTACATATCGGCCTCATTTACGGCCCCGGTGATGGTTTGGCCGCCGAAGGCGGAGCTAAAGGTCTTGTCCGTCGTATCGTGACGGAAGTAGCGGGCCCGACCAAACTGCATCTCGATCGTGGCGTCCCAGTAGGCGGGATCGCCCCCGAGGGGACGATTGGTCTGCTGAAAACCGGACAGCAATTTGGAGGCGGCCAGGATATCGGCTTCTTGGTAGTAGGTATAATCACCCGGGCCGATTTGGGGCCCCTTGCCAATCGTAAACTATTCATAAAATTCCCGCGCGTAATTTTCGTTGGGATTGGTATCGGTGTTGGAAGTCCCATCCAGATAGCGGAGCATCATATTGTCGACCGTCATCTTATTGGCCAGGGTTTTGAAATTGCCCACCGCAAAGTAGCGCAGCAAACGGAGGTAGTCGAAGTACTGCCGGGAGGGGCCGCTACCGTAGGACACCACGAAATTGGCGTGGAGGAAAAACTCCATTTTGTGGGCAATCGAAGGATCCTGGAGCGCCTCGTGGACCCACCAAGCCGCAATGTAGTGTTTGCGCCGAAAATCGCCGACGTTTCCGGGATCCGTGCCCGAATTGATCCAGGCTTGGAGGTTGTCTTTGTCGATGGGTTCCGACATTTGGGGAGGGGGAATGGTGAACAGAGCGTCAACGGCATCGGCGGCGCTCATGCCGGTAAATGTGTCGATGCGGGAGGGGGTGATCAAATAGGAGCAACGTCGTAAAAGGTGAGCCGCTTGTTTTGCCGAAAGCGGATCACTGTACGGTAGAAGTGAAGCCATGAAAAACGGATTTATTCCCCGATCGGAAGTACCGTCGGAGGGGTATAACAATTCACGATAAATACGCTTACGTTGGATCGCGATCCCAAAATGGATCTCTTTTTTGGCAGGTGGGCTTGCTCGCTGTACTGGTCATTCGTCCCGCCGAATGTTTTGGCTCCGGCGGCGAAACCGGGTTTTAGGGGGTTCTACACATGTAGTCGCAATCAACGAATGTTTGGTTGCATCGTGATGAAGTTAATTTTTTTTTGGCATAGAAAGCCAATGGCGAGATAAAAACTTCCCAAAGATGGAGTGAGCGATGTAAAAAAGGCTGAACTGCGTCAAACCTTGCGGATAATCCTAGTGCGCCCGGGCGTTGGGGAGAGTTCAAACTGGAGGATTTCTCCAAAGCCGATGGGCAGTCGGAACAGGTGAACCAGCGGAATGTCGAGCAGGTAGCTCCAGGCACAACGAATGATGCCCGCGTGCGCGATCAATAGGACGCGCTCCGCATCCGACTCCCCCAGCTCCGTCAAGAAGTCGGCAAAGCGATCGTAAAGCGCTTGAAACGATTCTCCCCCCGGCGGCGCCTGCCGGACAAAATCGGCCATCCAGCCATTGAGCTCCTCCGGTGGCAAGGCCTTCCATTCCGTTCCCTCCCAATCCCCAAAACTGAGCTCGATCAGGCGCTCCTCGACCGTATACGTTTCGATACCCAAGGCGGCAGCCAAGCGCCGACATCGGGACAGCGGACTGCAATACACCCGGTCAAAAGTATCCAGCGGCAATTGCTCGCGGTAAGGCAAATAATCTTCCTCAAAAGTGGGCGCCAAATCAACATCCAATTGGCCGTAACAAACGGACCGACCCACCGCAACCGGAGTATGACGAATCAAATATATTTCCATAGTGCCAAGATAGCGAGATAAAATAATACTTCGGCCACTTGCTGGGTAGCCCCCAGACAATCGCCCGTATACCCCCCAATATTTTTTTGAAAAATCCGCCCCAAATACCCCTTTCCCAAATAAGCAATCGGTAGGGCCACCACCAGTAGCGGATGCGGCAGCAGTACCAGGGGCAAGATCATAAACAACGCACTGTAAGCCATCTCACCATCGCTAAAGCGTTCGCTGGCCACGGGCTTGACCTTGCTCTTGGCCGGATCCTGAACGTAAGCGTGGGTCTGTACAAAAGTGGAGGCCACCCAACGGCTCGTACTGTGCCCGTTGAGTAGGATCAAGCCCCAGTAGATTCCCACCAGACCAGCCAACTCCACCAGCACCAAGCCCTTGAGTACCAGCAGCAGGCTCATCCCAATGACCCCGTAAGCGCCCACCCGGCTGTCCTTCATGATCGTCAGGATTTGCTCGGCGGTCCACCCTCCCCCAAAGCCATCGCACACGTCGGCAAAGCCATCCTCGTGAAAAGCGCCCGTAACCCATACCGTGCTGGCCATGGATAGTACGACCGCGATACTCGACGGCAGCACCCACTGGGCCAGGGAGTAGACCAGAGCCCCGATACCGCCCACAATCCAACCGATCAGGGGAAAGTATTTGCGGGATTTTTGCAGGTATTCCGCACTGTGATCCACCCAGGATGGACAGGGAATCCGGGTAAAAAACATCAGGGCGGTAAAGAAATAGCGAATTTCGCGACGCAGCATGGCTTAGGATTTGGAGCTGACCCCCGCCTCGGCGAAACTGGCCATCTCGTTGAGAAATGCACAGGCACTCTGGAGCAAGGGGTAGGCCAAGGCACAGCCCGTTCCCTCGCCCAAGCGCAGGTGGAGGCGCAGGAGGGGTTCGCCCCCCAGAGCCGCCAGCAATCGGCCGTGGGCCCGTTCGTCCGACAAGTGGCAGAAGACGGCGCGGTCGATCAGTTGGGGTTCAATCCGTTGGGCAACCAAAAACACCGCCGTAGCAATAAACCCATCCACCAGCAGGAGTCGGTCGCCGCGGCCAGCGGCCAGCATGGCCCCACACATCTGAGCCATCTCAAAGCCTCCAAACGTACGCAAGACTTCCCGGGGATCGGTCAGTGGAGGATGTTGCGCCCGGGCCCGCTCCAGAAGGTCCAGCTTGTTTTGAACTTGGGCATCATTCAGCCCCGTTCCCCGACCCACGCAATCCGCCAGGGGCAAATCGAGCAAAACGGCCATCAGTAAGGAAGCCGCCGAGGTATTGCCAATTCCCATTTCCCCAAAGCCCAGGACGTTGTTTTCCGGCGCTACGTACTCGTCCACGACTTGCGCTCCGAGGGCCAGGCACCGATCCAACTGCTCCGTACTCATCGCGGGGCCTTCCAAAAAGGAGCGGGTCCCCGGGGCTATTTTATGATCGATGAGCTGGGGGTGGGGAGGAAAATCAAACTGTACGCCCGCATCGACGATGTGGAGCGCAATGTCGTGCTGTCGGGCAAAAACGTTGATGGCGGCCCCGCCGCTCAGGAAGTTGAGCACCATCTGGTGGGTAACCTCCGGGGGGTAGGCACTCACGCCAGCCCGCGCAATGCCGTGATCACCCGCAAAGACCAGCATGCTGGGCGTACGCAGTTGGGGCGTCAGGCTTTGCTGGACCCGTGCCACTCGAAAAGCCAGGCCCTCCAATTGCCCCAGTGCTCCGAGGGGCTTGGTTTTCTGGTCGATCTTTTCCTGAAGTTTTTCGGTAAAATTCATAGTTGTTGCTTAAGTCGCCGGGGGCGATGCTTAGGAATGATTCGGCTCGGCAAGTTGGATGTCGCAATACCAAAAGCCGTATTCTCGGGGCCCCTCCGGATCGTCACTAGCGGGCGCGGGATAGGTACGGTACACCACCTCACCGGGGCTAAAAGCAAGCGGGTATTCGAAAATGGGGCCATCGTAACAAAAGGTGTGGAACTCGCCGTTTTCTCCACAGGGATCCACTCCTGCGGGAAGGTCTGCCAAAAATTGCTCATCCACGGGGCGCCCACAAAAAGTACGGGGCAGTTGCTGGGCATTGCAACAAACCACGACGGCGCGAAAGCCGAGGGCGATAAAATCCAGCAGGAGCTGCCGGGTATCTTTTTTCCAAAGGGGAAAGCAGGGCTTCAGACCGAGTGGCCGCAAATGTGCTTCCC
>CALCCH010000790.1 GCA_937899855.1 uncultured Saprospirales bacterium
CAGTTGTATGCTGTAGGGAATTACTTCCTGCGTTTCTTGGTCCATCTCCTTCTCGAGGCCATTGCCCTTTTTGAGGGCGGTACCCAGCGAATTTGCCAGCCGCGCCTTGCGATCCGCGATCTCCTTGAGGCGATCGACATCCACTTCGATGTCGTGGACCTTGTAGCGATCGACCTGCATGCCGGGTGTGATGTCGATGACCGCCCCATCCACGCGTACCTTGGCGTAGCCTTGCTTGCGGGTTTGGTCAAACAGCTCGCGGTAGTGTCCCTTACGGGCCCGAACGAGGGGAGCGAGCAGCAGGATTTTTTTGTTTTTGAAATGGCTAAAGATGTGATCCACCATTTGCTCCTCGGTGTATTTGATCATCTTCTTTCCCGTCTCGTAGGAGTAGGCCTCCCCCACTCGGGCGTAGAGCAGGCGCATAAAGTCGTAGATCTCGGTGATGGTGCCGACCGTCGAACGGGGATTGCGGCCGGTGGTTTTTTGCTCGATTGAGATCACGGGACTCAGCCCGGTGATCTGCTCGACGTCGGGGCGTTCCATCTCACCGATAAACTGCCGAGCGTAAGAAGTAAAGGTTTCCATGTACCGCCGTTGCCCTTCGGCGTAGATGGTATCGAAGGCCAGGGAGGATTTGCCACTGCCGCTGATTCCGGTGACGACCACAAACTTGTTGCGGGGAATGCTGACGTTGACCTCTTTTAGGTTGTGAACCCTGGCGCCGACGACCTCGATGTGCCCGTGGTCGATGGCGTGTCTCTTAGCGGTTCCGTTTTGCTTTTTCTTTGCCATAAATAATGCTGGTTGCTGGTGTGCACGAATGCGCTTGATGAAGTGTCATCACTCCGCTTATAAACCGCTGTAAGGGCTCAAATGTTGAGCGAGCGCAAAGTTAGCGAACGGCTTGCTTTTTTCAAAGTGTGGCCTCCGGTGTCGGGATGGAGGAGAGGCGAAAGCGCAGGTACTTGATGGTTTTTTGATCCCGTAGGTGGAGGGCTTCGTAGTAGGTTTTGAAATCCAGCTCGGGCGTAGGGAGGGGCTTGGCGTAGATGTCCTCGTCCTGGTACAGGATATCGACGCCGGGGAGGTCGCGGAGGGTAGCGACGGAAAATTCAAAGAGGGTGGGATCGTCGGTTTTGAGGTGGCAGAGGCCATCGGGGCGGAGGAAGCGGCGGTAGCGCTCGATAAAGCGGGGGGCGGTCAGGCGGCGGTTGCTTTTACCGAGGAAGGGATCGGGAAAGGTGATCCAAATTTCGCTGACCTCGTCGGGGGCAAAAAACAAGTCGACCTGCTCGATACGGGTCCGCAAAAAGGCGACGTTGTGCAAGCCCTCCGCCAGCGCCATACTGGCCCCCTTCCAAATCCGGGCCCCCTTGATGTCGACGCCGATGAAATTGCGCTGGGGATATTTCCGGGCCAGCTGTAGGGTGTATTCCCCCCGCCCGCAAGCCAGCTCCAGGGTGCTGGGCCGGTCGTTCCCAAAGTGCGCACTGGCCCATTTGCCCTTCAAGTCGACGATGGCGCCGTCCTTGCCCGTCAGTTGCGGCGCCTTGGGGTTGAAATTCTCGTAAACGTGGGGAAAGGCCAGTATTTCGGCAAATTTCTGCAATTTGTTGCGACGGCTCATAACAAGTCAAAACGATGGTGGTAAGCGCAAAAATAAGGGATTTCGGGCAGTCCCCCCGCATTTTTACCCACCGATGCAACCCCCGTGCCCCGGGGGCAGTCTTGCTGAATAAGTCTTGCGGAACGAGCGGCAGCCCCTGGATCACCAGCTCCGAGCCAGTTCGATCTATTCGGACGCCTGATTATGCTGAATTTAAAGTAAGAAGTTTAAAGTATTACTTTAGCCTAAAGTGGCTAAACAACACAGCCAATCGTTCTTGAGTTGGAAAAAAAGAGGAAGTCAGGGATTGATTTCTCGGTGGGTTTGTTAATTTTGATCCGATTGGCCCATCACTGGGACAAGATTCCAAGAACTGCACCGAAAACGAATCGCTGGGTTCGATGCGAAACCATCCGCACCTCTGCTTTTCAACATGCTTATTCAAATTACATTTTAACTTTTATCAAATTAAACAGACTATGAGAAATTTGCGCCTCCTGCCAGTGGTGTGTTTGACCTTGGTTATGGTGCTCTCCTCCTGCGTTTCCAAGAAAAAATGGAACGAACTGGTGAGCGACAAGGAAGAACTCGACCAAATGTTGTCTAAGACGCAGCAACAGGTGAAAAACCTGGAAGAAAATGTAGCCACCCTCAACGACGAGAAGACCAAACTACAAGACGAATTCACTTCCGAGACCAACCGGTTGAATGGAGAAATCACCGGTATCCAAACCGAACTCAGCCAGGCCAAGAAGGAAACGGCTGAGATGAAGGAAATGATCAGCAGCAAAGATGCCAAGATCAAGGTGATGGATGATGCCGTCAGTAGTACCTACGGTCCTTTTACCGCCAAAGGCTTGAGCCTGGAAGCCAAGGAAAACGATGTTTACCTTTCCCAGCCCGTCCACTTTAAGAGCGGTTCCACCCGGATTTCCGAAGAGTCGAAGGCGACCCTCCAATCGATTTACGAAGCCTTGGTGGCCAATACGGCGACTCACTTGGTCATCGAAGGACACACCGACGATGTCCCCATGAAGGAGGGAGCTCCCTTTACCAGCAACAAGGCCCTGAGTCAAGCGCGTGCCAATAGCGTCAAACGCGCCCTGGTACGTATGGGTGCCGATGCCAACCAAATCACCGCCATGGGGCACGGATCGGGGAAGCCCGCGATGTCTTACGAGAACGATGCCGATCGCGAATCGGC
Source organism: uncultured Saprospirales bacterium (assembly GCA_937899855.1). GTDB lineage: Bacteria > Bacteroidota > Bacteroidia > Chitinophagales > Saprospiraceae > CALLVY01. Next base: position 2,814 of record CALCCH010000790.1, read on the forward strand.
TCGGGAGAAAAACCGCCGGGCGGAGTTTGCCATCGTTCCCGCCGGGGCACCTACCTACGAAGCTAGCCAATCCCTAGAGTAAGTAGCGAGCCTTGAAATACAATAAATGAAAAAGCCTTGCGGCCACGCCGCAAGGCTTTTTTTATCCTTGTTCCGCAAGTAGAAAACGCTAGAGGTTAAAATTGTACCAGTAGACGTAGAGAATGAGGGCAATAAAGAGAAAGAAAAATACGAAGAAGTACATCATACAGTACCCCTTTCTACCTGCATCTTGAATTTGGTCTGCCATTACTACTTGATTTTATATCACAAATGTTTTCGCTGGAAGGATCAGTGGCCTTTCAAACTGCAAATTAAATGAAAAAAACGGTAATGACAATAGAATGAAGGCGGATTTGTGGTGCGGAGGAGGAGCTGGGACCCCCGTATAAATCCGTGTTTTTATCCGAAAAAATACGCAAAACGTCCCCCTTGGCTATTATTTACCGATAATAATCCCTTTTTTGATGTGGTAAACCGCTGCTCACCGGAGGCAGTATTTTCCAACCTTTACAAACATCGCAATTATGAAACCCCCACAAACTCAGCAGTCGGACGAACCCCGAATCAACAAGATTACGAAAGTGGCTAACCAGGTTGGCGAACAGAACAGCCTCGCCGAAAAGAGTCCCTTCGCCGAGATGGCTGCCATGTGGCAAAGCCTCCCCAGTCAGGCGATCGGTAACCTCTTCGTCGGCCGCTCCGATTCCGATGAGCAGTCCAATAGCTACGAACGGGCTTACCGCTTCAAGGTAAAAACCGCCGACCTCGCCGCGCTACTGGCGCCCACCAACCTTCAGGTACGCATCCACCTGGCTGCGGATACCAATTATAAGGCCAACCAAATCAACGCAACGCCGGGCTTTGTTCCCCTGATCCAGGGCTATGATGCCGGCAATACTGACCCCTACGCCAATGCTTTCCTGACCGACTGGCTAAAGGCACCGGGGGAAGGAAATCTGAGAAATGGGCTTTCGATCGACGAGATCTACGCCCTGGCGGGTATCGAAGGGGATTCGGTCGTCAACCAAAAAACGGCCGATCAGTTTATCCTGACCTGGCTCAATGTCGAGGACAATGCGATGGGGCAGCAGTTTGAAAGTCGCTTGGACGGCTACGTCGTCACCAAGCGGGTACGCTACTTTACCTTTTCTGAGGCGGATTCTGCCCTGATCAAAAACCAGCTGGACTCCTACACCAACCCCGAGCTGTTCGTCTACCTGGGCAGTTACCAATCCTTTTCGATCGACAGTTACGCCTTTGACGTCTGTATCATTCTGGAGACCCGGGGCACCACGGTTAGCGGCAAGAAGGAATCCAATTTTTATGAATTTTCCAGCCCTTGCCCTCCTGCATGCTGATTGACCTGAGAAGATATGGAGGAGACCCTGGCTAGATCAATTATGTACTTCTCGAGTGTTTTTGGATTGGTACCCGCTATCTTGACACTCTGGCGCTGGCGCCGTAGTGATCGCGAGCAAAGGTTATTGGGTATCTTGGTAGGAATTGCGGTAGTTATTGAACTACTTGCTATGTTCATTGGTGCGGGCCTACATCTCAACAACCTCTTTCTCCTCCATATCTTTACCGTTATTGAGTTGGGGCTTTTGGCCCTAATGTTTGGGCCATCTATCGTGAGCTTGCTTCCGAGTTCAGGACTGCGCTTGCTCTTAGTGGCCTTCTCCATCTTTGCCATCTTCAATAGCATCTACATCGATGGCATTACCCGTTTTAATGCCTTTGCCAAAGCCATCGAGGCACTTTTAGTCATCTCCTTCGTACTGATGTATTTTTATCATATTTTGCGAACCTTGGAGATAAAACACCTGGATCAAGCGCCCTTGTTTTGGATTAGTGCGGGAAGTCTCATCTACTTCTCGGGAAGTCTCTTCGTTTTTATTTACAGCAACAAAATCGTATCTTCTCTCTCCTCAAGCTTCACCATCTGGGGGATTCATGCCTTCCTAACCATCCTTAAAAATACCTTCTACACCATCGCGCTATGGATCAGGTCGAACAAGTTGGATTACCCTTACTCCTCGTCGCGGGATTGGTAGGGATGCTACTCCTGGCGATCGCCATCGTCATCTTTTTCGTCATTTATCAAAAGCGTCTGATGACCCAACAGGAGAAACTGCTGCGCTTGGAATTCGAGTACCAAAAGGACTTGGTCAATTCCAGCATCCAAACCCAGGAGGTGGAACGCAAACGCATCGCCGCCGATTTGCACGACAGTATCGGCAGCCAATTGTCCGCCACCAAGCTCTACCTCCGGCAGTTGCTGCGCAATCCCGAAAAGTCGGAGGAGTACCAGCAACAGGTCAAACGGGAGGCGATGGAGCTGTTGGAAGAAACGATCCTCAACGTCCGGCAGATCACGCACGATCTGCTGCCCCTGAGCCTCGAACGCTTCGGACTGGTGGCCGCCTTGGAAGACTTGGTCGACCGTTACAATGAATTGGGTGAGGGAGAAGTACAGTTTGACTGTCGGGAGGAAAGGCGTTTTGAGGTGGAAAAAGAAGTGGCCTTCTACCGCATCATCCAGGAATTGTTTAACAATACCCTTAAGCACGCCCGGGCCCAGCGCATCGAGCTGTCCCTACAATTTAGGGATTCCCAAGTCCACTTGCAGTATCAGGACGATGGCGTGGGTTTTGACTTTCCCACGCGTCACGCCACCGGCAAATCCA
>CALCCH010000791.1 GCA_937899855.1 uncultured Saprospirales bacterium
GTGTAGGGCTGATCGGTGTGAACGTGATCGTCGAAGAGCGTAGCGACTACATTGGCGGAAGCAGCGATCACGGCTACCCGAATGTTGTGGATGACTTCCCCCGGCGTGTCGTGGGTGAAGGTAATTTCCACCTCCATCGCGGCGCTGGCCGCCATCACGACGTTCTCCGCTGGGCTGACGATATCTACCGTCACTTTGTAATCATCACCACCACCACCGTGGCCACCGTGCATGGCCATAAAGCTACTTTCAGCCTTCACCTCGTGCTCTTCCGCATCGTCGGTCGTGATGGCACGGAGGGTGTAAGCCCCGTGTCCGGTGGGGATAAATTCGTTACTGTGGAACGTGTAAGGGCTGGCTTCGTGAACGTGGTCATCGACCAAGGTCTTGACGACATTGCCCTCGGCATCCAGGATCTCCACTTTGATATTGTGCAAAATTTTATTGTCGGGACGGGTAAAATCGACGTGCACGTGAGCCACTTCATCGACGGTTACCATGGCATCCGCCGCGGGCGACATGATGGTAATGGAAGCATCGTAGTCTTCCTCGTGATGGTGCATGTGATCGTCTTCGGGAGCCATGTCATCTTCGTTACAGGCGACAAAAAGGCCACCCATCAGAAGCAGTAAAAACCAATAATTTTTCATAGTTGCGCAAGTTTTAAATTGAATTCTGGAAGTAATTTAGGGCAAACCATTGATAGTGTTAAAGGAGAAATGCCAATGTGAATGCTACCCGACTATTTGCCTGCGTTTCTCCCCCGGAAAAGTCCTGAGCAAAAGGCAGTTGCCACTGGGCCGAAAGGTGGAGACTTTGCCATTTTACCTCCAGCCCCGCGTTGAGAAAGGTGCCCCAACCACGGGTCGTAGGATCCTCCGGCCGGTCAAACCGGCGGCCATTGGCCAAGTACTCCCCATACCAACCCGCAAAGGGAGCCCAAGCCAAGCGCCCCGCGGAGCGGCGCCAAAAAATCAGGGTGGTATTGGTCCATTGATCGCCAAAGCGATAATTAGCTTCATTCTCGCTTCGCAACTGCCCGGTAAAACGGGAATTGAGCCCCCAGGGCCCTTTTTGCCAGCTCAAATTGGATTGGAGGAGCAGGCCCCAAGTTCCCGCACCGGGATTGAGGTGATCGGGGATGGCATCGTCGTAAACGGGATTATAGGCGCCGGTCGGCGCGCTACTGCCCAGGCCCAGGGACCACTGGAAACCATTTTTTGGGACGGGATCCATACGATCCACCAGGGTGTAGTGGACCATCAGACGCAGATCGCCAATCCCATTTTGCTCAACTGGTATGGCCCCTTCCCCTTCGCGAATGATGAGGTGATAGGGCAATGCTCCCTCGACCAAGAAACGGGAGGACAGACCAATACGGGCGGCGAGTTGCCAATTGTTAAAATGATCGCGCGCAACGTTGGGGATACCATCGTGCGAGCTCAGCTCAAAGGCCGAGTAGCGATAGGTCAGGCTGAGGAAACGAGCGTTGGCTTGGGTGAGTAATCCGATGCCACCACCCGCAACCGAGCAGCCACAACCATCGCAGGCCGTAGAAAGGGGCAGGCTCCACCAGCTAAAGAGCAACCCCAGTAATAAAATTCTCATATATCTTTGACGTTATTTGCTGAACCAGAGGACGGGCCTCGATCGATTCAGCGGATGAGAAAAAAGAAACATTAAAAAAGGTACCGCGTGCGGTATTGGACGGCACGGGCAAGGAACCTCTCGAAGAAAGGTGAGCCGACGGCACTGGGGATCAGGCGTCGGGAAGCTGGTGGTGCCGGGGAGGGTGAAAGATACCGAGCTGGCGCAGGCGAGCCGGGAATGAGTAGTGGTACAACCGCGCCAAGCGCGTCGGATCGTCCGGCGGTACCAGGATGGCAGCGAGTGCGTAGTGGGGCAGGGAATAATCCTCGATTTTCCAGGTGGGAAGGGTGGGAAATGATGCCCAATCCTCCTCGGTCTCGACTTCGAGCAACAAGTCTACGAAGTGACAGGTCCCCGCGCAGGTGCTCCCCGCTACATTCTTGTTGCGACAAAAATTTTCGGCGATGTAATCCTGGTTGATTTTGAAGTATACGAAGACCACAGTATTCCGAATGGTCAGGATACCAAAGCTAAAAATCAACAGCAAGACGATGCCGTTTTTCATACGGTAAAAATAAGGCATCCGGGGGGGATTTGTGTCAGTCGGGCGTGAAAATACGGGGGCGACTGGGGACGATTGTACGGCGGCCAACAGCGCCGAAGCCCCCGCCACAATTCCGGGAGGATCCTTTTATTTTTGAAGATTTTTTTATAACTTTATTGCGACTACTACTTAATTTTTTTGTTTACAAACCGCTATCCACATGGAATTGGGATTCTTAGCTGTGGGCTTGTTCGTTGGGGCCTTCGCCGCTTGGTTCATTGCAAAGTACAAGTTTAGCAGCCAGAGTGGCAGTTTGCCACACGATGTGGTTCAGGAAAAATACGTCCTGCGGGAGGTCTACGACAGTTTGCAGACCCAGGCGGATTTGCACCGGGACGACTTGTTGGACAAGGAGCAGGAACTGCGTAAATTGGGAACGGAATTGGGGACTCAGGTCCAAAAAGTCCAGTACCTGGAGCGCGATTTGGTGCAGCAGAGGGAAGAGGTTGAACGGGTACGGGAGCAGCTGCGCCTGGAGTTTGAGAATACCGCCAATCGCCTACTGGAGGAAAAGAGTTTGAAGTATAGCCAGCAGCACCAACAGCAGCTACAGGATATCCTGCTGCCCCTGCGCGAAAAGATTCACAGTTTTGAGGAGGGGATCGAGAAGCGCTTTTTGGAGGAAACGCGGGATCGGGTATCGCTCAAAAAGGAGATCGAGCAGCTGGCGCAGCTCAACCAACAGCTCAGTGCGGATGCCAATCGCCTGGTGGATGCGTTGCGGGGGGATTCCAAGATGCAGGGGGATTGGGGAGAGTTTCAGTTGGAGATGCTCCTGGAGAAGGCGGGACTGGTCCGGGACATTCACTACCTGCCCCAGGCGAGCTTCAAGGATGCGGACGGACGCGACAAACGGCCCGATTTCGTCATCAATCTCCCCGAGGGCAAACACTTGATCCTGGACTCCAAGGTTTCGCTGGTGGCCTACGAACGCTTTTTCAATGCCGAGCGGGAGGAGGAGCGCCGCCAGCACCTCAAGGCCCACATCCAGAGTTTGCGGCAACACATCAAGGATCTGAACAGTAAAAATTACCAACAGCTTTACCAAATCAATTCCCCCGACTACCTGCTCCTATTCGTCCCCATCGAGCCCGCCTACGCGCTGGCGGCACAGGAAGATCAACAACTGTTTCTGGACGCTCTGGATAAAAACATCGTCATCGTGACGCACTCTACCCTGCTGGCTACCCTGCGTACGGTGAGCTACATCTGGAAGCAGGAAAAACAGCAGAAGAGCGTACTGGAAATCGCCCGGCAGAGCGGCTTGTTGTACGACAAGTTTTGTGGCTTTGTGGAAGACTTACAGGGGATCGGCCAACGTTTGGAGGCGGCTACCAAAGCCTACGATGCAGCCATGAATAAGCTCAGTGATTCGCGTAAGTTTGGCGATACCCTGGTCGGAAGGGCAGAAAGAATCCGGGAGCTGGGGGCCAAGGCCGCCAAACGCCTGCCTCAGAACCTGTTGGAAGAAAAGGACTGAGCGAGGGAACAAGCTCGTATCGAGCACCGCGCCCCAGCGGGACTTTGGCCGTCCGGTGATTGGTATTGTATCCAAAGTTTGGTAAACTTGTGGGACAATAACGCGCCAAAAGCTTCGCCGGGTAATGCTACGATTACTATTCCTCTTCCTGATCTGCCTCCCGTTCCACCAGCGGGGTGACGCCCAGGATACCTTGGTCGCCCCACCGGAGCTACCACTGCCCTACTTTCCGCTGGATTCCCAAGTAGACACCAATTATTTCCCTCCCATCGTCGTCAGCGTAAGCCGGCTCGCTACCAACTGGAAAGCCAGCGCCAATGCCGTCACCTTTTACCAAGACCCCACCTTTCAAACCCTCCAACAGCAGGTCTCGCTCGATGAATACCTCCACCAAGTCCCCGGGCTCTTTTCCCTCAACAATTACAACCGCGCCCAGGACTTGCGCATCGCCATTCGGGGCTTTGGCAGTCGGGCCGCCTTTGGCATTCGGGGCATTCAACTCCTCATCGACGGCATCCCGGAAACGACGCCGGACGGACAGGCCCAAATCGATAACCTCAACCTGGGCATCGTCAGCAGGATCGAAGTCCTACGCGGCCCGGCGGCCATTCTCCACGGCAATGCTTCGGGTGGCGTCATCCAGATCCAAACCTTGCATGGGATCCAAAAGAATTTTGTCGAACTGGGCCTAGGCTACGGCGCCTTTGAGTGGCAGCAGGTACAATTGCTGACGGGCTTGCGCAATGCCCGTACGGAGCTGGTCTGGCAGGGCAATTACCAGGCCAGTAGAGGCTACCGCGACTACAGCGATTTTAGCGAGCGCAATACCAACCTGCGGCTGCGTCACCGCCTGAGTGCGCGCTCCCGGCTGGACCTCCAAGTCAATTATACCAACAACCCCCGAGCT
>CALCCH010000792.1 GCA_937899855.1 uncultured Saprospirales bacterium
CATCGCCTGGAGACGGGAAATCAGCAATGGTCCTTGGCTACGGTACCAGCCGGCGTCTACTTTGTACAGGTTCGCGACCCGGAGCGCCCGGAGTGGGCCTGGATGGAGAAAATGGTTAAGCGGTAAGGATACCGTGTTCGTCGAAGGCGAAGAGGAGGAGTTTGGGGGCATTGATCAGGCCTTCGTTGGGGTCGTCGGGGCGATCGAAGGGGAGTGGGCAGAACCCGTTTCCATTCGATTCTCCACAATATAAGAGGAGGCCTTGGCAATAATTAAGCTCAGTCTAGCGAATGTTTGGGACAGGTCGAAAGGCATTCTCGTTTTTTGTGAGATAAAATAAAGGCTTCCCCGCGCATTATCAAATCGAGACCTGTGGCGCCGGGCTCCGGCCGTATTTTATTTTACCGCTCTCGGTTCATTCGCCGGAACCGCTCCTCGGAATGTCGTATCCTGAATTTGGTGGTATTTGCTACTTTGTTGCCCTACTAGAGAGGGCGATGGTTCTTTCTGGTACAAAGGCTTTTCCATTCCAATAAATCGAATCCTCGTTACCATGAAAACCCTTCCCCGTTTTCGGCCACTATTCCTGTGTGTCCTCCTCATCGTCACCTACTGTTTTTCCCCCCTCCGCGCGCGCCCGCCCGCACCCCGGGCCGATAGCCTGCGCCTGGTCCTGCAAGGGCTCAGCGGCATCGAACGCGGACCCGTACTCTGCTCGCTCATCCACACCATCCAATACCAGGACCCTCAAGAAGCCCACCGCCTCTCCCAAGAATTGGAAACCCTGGCCCGGGTCCACCAGAACGACACCCTGCTCCTCCAAGCCTGGTTGAGTCGGGCCGCCTTATTTCACCAACGCTCCCAGTTTGATTCCACCAAAATACTGTCCCTCCGGGGCCTACGGAAAGCTACCGAACTCAAGCACAAGTACCTGATCCGCAATTTTCACAATACCTTGGGCGGGGTCTACGAAAAGCGAAACCTGCTCGACAGTGCCCTGATCCATTACCACCAAGCACTGGCCGCCAGCGAAAAACTGGACGTCAAAATTTACAACAATCTAGCCCTGATCTACCGCCACCAGCTCAACTACACCAAGAGCCTCGAATACTACGAACTGGCCCTGGCGGAAGCCCAACGGACGGAGGACCTCAACCTCCAGGCCGTGCTCTCCAACAACATCGCTCCCATCTACGCCAAGCTGGGCGATCTGACTACCGCCACGGAATACGCCCAGCGTTCGATCGAACTCAAGGAACGGGTGGGGGATGAACGGGGGAAAATATTTGCCTACATCAACCTGATCGACATGGAGCCATCCCTAGCACAACGCAAGGACTACGTGACCGAAGGCCTGCGCATCGCACGGGTCGCTCAGGACTCCCTCTTCCTCAAACTCTTTTCGGTTTTTATGGCCGACATCTACCGGGAAGAAGGCCAGTTGGGTCTGGCCCTCCAACTGGCCAAGGCGACCTACCGCGAAATCCTCAAGAAACCGGGACGGGAAATTTTTGATGCCCTGGCTACCCTCATCGACATTCACCTGGCCCGAGAGGAATACGATCGGGCCCTCCACTACGCCCTGGCCTTTAAGGAACGGACCGGAAGCCAGGGTGCTACCGGACAGCAACTGAGGGCCAATCGATATTTGTTGGCCATTTACAGTCGGCAAGACAACTACGCCCAATACCACGCCATCGCACGGGAGTATTATCCCATCCGGGACAGTCTCCAATCCGCAGCAGTCTTGAACCAGCTCGCCGTGCTCAACCAGCAGATCGCGGACTCGGAACGGGAAAAGGAAATCGTCCTGCTCAACGCCTCGCTCGACCAAGCGGCCACCAAGCGCTTTTGGCTCAGCGTACTGGGCGTACTCATTGTCCTGATCCTCTCGCTGATTCTCTACTTTAGAAATCGCCAGCTTAAAACCCAACGCGCCACCATCCTCCGGGAGCAGGAAAGCACCAAGACCCTGGCCGATCTCAACGAACGTTTGAAAAGGATGGACGTACTCAAAAATCGCTGGTACACCAATATTTCCCACGAGTTTCGCACCCCCCTCACCATCATCGCCGGAATGACCGATCAGATGATCAAAGCCCCGGAGGTCTGGTTAGAAAAAGGGGCCCAATTGGTCCAGCAAAATACCAACAAACTCCTCAACCTGGTCAACCAAATGCTCGAATTGCGCAACCGCGAATACGATGAATAGAAGGTCCACCTGGTCCGGGGAGACGTCGTCTCCGTTTTGCGCTACCTCAGCGATTCCTTCCGTCCCTACGCCCAGAGCCAGGGCTTGGACCTGCATTTTTGGAGTACGGAAGAACGCATCCCCATGGACCACGACCCCGATAAGTTGCTCCACATTTTTTCCAATCTCCTCTCCAACGCCATCAAGTACACCCCCACCGGGGGCGACATTTACCTCCAACTCGATCGGCGCAAAGACCAGGGTCAGGAGCAGCTCGAAATCAGCGTGAGGGATACGGGACCGGGCATCGCTGCCTCGGAAATCCCGCTGGTCTTCGATCGGTTTTACCAGGTCGACGACGCAGCCTCGCGCAGCGGCACCGGTACGGGAATCGGACTGCACCTGACCCGGGGACTGGTCCAGTTGTTGGGGGGGCAGATTGGGCTGAGAAGCGAGGTCGGAAAGGGCAGTACCTTTAGGGTACATTTGCCCATTACGCTCCGGGCTGAAGTCTACGGTCGTTCCATAGGCGTAAGCCCTCCGACGATTCCCTTCGGGCCCATCGCCCCGGGGTATCCCCCATCGCCCAGCCCAGCCCCTTCGAGCGACCGCCCCCACTTATTGATCGTCGAAGACCAGGCCGACGTGGTCACTTATTTGACCTCCATTCTCGAAGCGGACTACCAATTGAGCATCGCCGAGGACGGTGAGCGGGGCATCGAAATGGCCCTCGCCGACGTACCCGATCTGATCGTTAGCGACGTAATGATGCCCCGCAAGGATGGTTACGAGCTTTGTACCACCCTCAAAGAAGACCTGCGGACCAGCCACATCCCCATCGTTTTGCTAACTGCCAAGGCGGATAGCGAGTCGCGCATCAGTGGGCTCCAGCGGGGCGCGGATGCCTATTTGTCCAAACCCTTTGCTCCTCAAGAACTCCTGGTGCGCCTACAGCAATTGCTGCATTTGCGGCGGACGCTACAAGAGCGCTACGCAGCCATCGGCTCGGTGGAGCGGAAAGCAGAGGCCGTGGCCAGCCGGGAAGAAGTATTCCTGCAACGGATGCGGGCGTTGGTAGAAGCCCACCTTTCGGATCCCGACCTGAACATGCCCCGGGTGTGCAAAGCCCTGGAGATGAGCCGGAGCCAAGTCTACAAAAAGATCAAGGCCCTCACCGGGCGGACGCCCTCCCAATACATCCGTTCGATCCGTTTGCACCACGCCCGGCGACTGCTCCAAAGCTCGGACCTCAACGTCTCGGAAGTGGCCTACGAGGTAGGATTCTCCTCCCCCTTCTACTTCTCCAACGTCTTTTTGGCCGAATTTGGCGTCCGCCCCAATGAGACACGCAAGTAGCTCAAAGTCAATCACTTGCAATCGACAGCTGTTCCAACGAGAAGCATATTTGTAGTTTTTTTTGACCGATTTAACCATAATTGCAGGCTTCAGAAACATACGTGTAGGGCCCGGGGGAGGCTTTGGATACATCTTTGAATCGACCATTTTTTTCACCCCAAAAGTGATGCGTCGATATGAGTATGCCCAGCTCCCCTACCCTCGATAAAAGTGCGGCCCGCCAGCGGTGGCGGCTTCTGATGGAGGTGGTCCGGCACTTTACACTGTCCTTTCCACGGGAGCGCAAGATTCGCAAAGGGGCGAAGGGCTTGCACCTGAATTGTGGCCGGGGGGGACTCAGCAATTACCTGGCCCAGCGGCACCAACAAGACTGGGCCATCGGCCCCAACCTGCCACCACTGCTACGGAGAATCGGTTTTTCCCAACTCCATACCGAAGCCCAATCGCCTTCCTTTTTGAATCCAGCTCAGAAAGAAATGACATCGCTAGGCCTGACGAGCATCGGGCCTCAGCTGTTGGACCAGGGCCTACTCCAGGCCACCGAACTGGCCATTCTGATTCGCAGCCTACGAGACTTTGAACAACGGGCGGATAGTATGATCAGTATACCCAGCCTCTACCAAATCAGTGCGGTTCGTATGGCTCCGTGTCCCCCATTAACTAGCACCTAGAAATACAATCATCATGACCTTCCATCCCCCAAATCCGAGCATCCCCCTTTACTTATACGGTCTTCTGGCTTTCCCCCTCCTACTGGCGGCCTGTTCTCCCCGCGGGAACACGTCCAACCAGCTAAGCCCCCCCGGCCCCCACACGAGCACCGTGGATTACTGCGCGGCTTGTACCACCTGTAGCTGCCCCGGT
>CALCCH010000793.1 GCA_937899855.1 uncultured Saprospirales bacterium
TACCCAGAAGCCTACGGGCCGTCCTTTTGTAAAAACCCTCACCATGACCTTGTCCGCTACCCCCAGCTTTTCCCAAGCTTACCATCTGACGCCCTATCGCATTCTCATCGTCGAAGCCACACCATCGCTGGCGGAGCGTTTGGAGCGCTACTTGGGCACTCTGGGTCACCAGATTACGGGACGGGCCAGCAGCTACGAGACTGCGGTCCAGCAAATTGAGCAGCAGCGCCCCGACCTGGTCTTGCTGGCCCTGCAACTCAATGGCCCACGCAGTGGCATCGAACTGGCGCAGTACCTACAATCCTCCCGCGTGGCTTGCCCCTTCATCTACCTCAGCGCACAGTTGGACGCCCCCAGTCTGGAAGCGGCCAAAGCCACTTTTCCCGAGGCCTATCTGCTCCAACCCATCCAGCCACAACGTTTGTTCGCCACCATCGAGCTGGTGATGTACCGCCGGCAATTTCAGGAGCGGCCGCGCTACCTTCAAGTCAGCGAAGGGGGCCACTCGCATTTGATTCCTACCGAGGACATTTTATTTTTACAATCCCGACACGTTTACCTCCAGATTTACCAGCGGGGCGACGACCGCCCCCTACTCCACCGCGCTTCGCTCAAGGAGCTGGCCAGCCGGCTACCCACCGATCAGTTTTTACAACCGCACCGCAGCTTTTTGGTCAATCGCCAGCACATCCGCTCCTGGAACAACGAACACCTCGCCGTAGAGGGCCACCAGATTCCCATCAGTCGGGCGCGGCGGCGGGCGGTACTGGAGCAACTGCACCGCTAGAAGCGGCTGTAGTCGTCGACCAGGCTTTCGGGGATAAAGAGGTAGATGACGGCATTGCGGTCGTCCTTATCCACTTCGTCGGTTACGGAGCCTTCCAGGAGAATGGGTTCGAGTTTGCGCGAGTAAATCGAGATCATTTCGCGGAGGAAGTTGCCGCGTAGGTTGGGCAGGTCTTCGTTGCCAAAGCCTTTGGTGGAGATGGTGACTTCCTCCGCCTCGGATTCGAAGCGATCGCTGTCGCCTTTGATAGGGAGTACGCTGAAGCGATCGTACATAAATTTGCCATCCAAATTGCCCTTGAAGGTCTTTTGTCCGGTGATGTCGGCACTGCCCTGGACAAAAAGTTTGATGCCATCCCGCTCGGCTTTGCGAAGGGCGTGGAGGGCCTCGGTGACGAAGGCCCCGATGACGGAACCGTAGTTGTCGCGGAAGTCGCCCTTGTCCATGTAGTATTCGCCGGGGCCAAAAAGCAATTTCACCTTTTTGCTGGCATCCTTGAGCTGCACCTGGAAGTAACGCCCCCGGTACCCCTCTACGACTTCATCGTCGGGGTGGAAAACGGCTTTCCAGTAATCGCGTTCCACTTCAAAATCCTCGGACCATTCCTGAGGGGTCACGGGTTCCAGCTTAACGTCCTCGCCCAGTTGCTCCTGCAGGACCTTTTCCTCTTCCGCCAGGACTTCGGCCTGTTCGGCCTCTTCCTCGATCTCTTGCTCCACGGCTTTGGTCTCCGTCTCCAATTCTTCCTGCTGCGCTTCGTTTTGCTCGCACTCGTGCTCGAGTTCTTCCACTTCCTTTTCGGTCGTGGTCTGTTCCGCTTCGATGTCCTTGAGTTTATCTAAAAGGTCCTGGAGGTCCACGCAGCGACTCTGGTCCTCAAACAGTCGGAAGCGATCGAGCAGTTGGTTGATGTCCTGGGTCAGGTCACTGGCCGTTCCCGTGGCTTGATCGATTTTGTCCTGCAAGCCCGATTTTTGGAGGAGGAGGGCTACGGCCTCGTCTTTGAGCTGATCGATCGCGGTGTTGCGCTGATCGTAGAGGTCTTTGGCCTGATCGATCCTGCCGTCGAGCGCTTCTACTTTTTCCTGGAGTTCGGATTTTTTCCCCGTCAGGATTTCGACGATGGAGCCGATGGCCGTCGCCTTGTCCGAGAGTTCATCGAGTTTGTCGAGGGCCCGGCCGGCGGGGGGCGTCCCGTCCTTCCCGGCTTTGAGGTCCTTTTGGAACAGCTTGATGCCTTTCAGCTTGTCCAACAGGCGGCCCGGCCATTTTTTGACTTGGTCCATCTTTTCGTTCAGCACCGTCTGCGCCTGGCTGATGGGAACGTATCGGTCGTAGATTTTTTTGAGGCCGTCCTCACAGATTTTCAGCTGATCGTCCAGGGCGGTCTCCTCGGGCAACTGGGTCAACTGATCTAGGACCGCATCCAATTGGTTTTCCTCTTCCTGAGCGGCTTTTACCTCCTCTTCGAAGTCATGGGTCGCCTGATGTAGTTCATCGTCTTGTGTTTGGAGGTCCTCGTTGGTTGCCTCCAAGTCCCTCAGGCGATCCTCCTTGTCCTGCTTTTCCTTTTCCAGATCAGCCAGCTTTTCGAGGATTTTGTCCTTGCGATCCTCCTCGTCCTCCAACTGGTCCTGAAATTTGCGGGCTCGATCTTCCAGCTTGGCCACTTCCTCTTCCAGTTGATCGATGATCTTCTTGGGCTGGTCGGCCAGTTTTTCGAGCAACTCTTTTTTCTTTTGGTCCAGCTCCGCTAGGGTTTGCGCCAGGTCCCCCGCGTTTTGGTCGCGCTCGTTCAGCTTATCGCCCAATTTGTCGACCTGATTGGCAAAGTCCTGGGCTCGGTTGTCGAGTTTTTTGCCCTCATCCACCAGGTTCTGGGCTTGGTCTTTGAGTTTTTTACCCCGTCCAAAGAGGCCCTTGATTTTGTCAAAGAGGCCCAGCTTAGGGAATTTGAGTTTGACGTTGAGCAAATTGCCCAGCAGGTCGCCAATCTTTCCGACGCTGGACAGGAGGCCCGCGGGGTTGGGCAAAAAGGCGGCCACTAGGGGGCTAAATGCGGAGAGGAAATTTTTGAGGCCTTCGAATTTGGGCCGCGCCGCTTTGAGATCGTTCGTCAGGCGAGCTACTTTTTGCTGAGCGGGATTGCCGACGGGCAGTTGGGCGATCTTATCCTGGAGGTTTTCGACCCGCTGCTTTTTGCTCATCTTGTTGCGGGGCTTGTACGCTTTGGGAGGTTTTAGGTCTTTGAGCATCTGTCCTTTCTCATCAAAATACCCCAAGGCCAGCCCCAAGTCTTGGTATTCCCGCTTGGTATCCGTCACGGGCGTTCCGCCCTTTTTTTCGGTAGAACGCACCCGCTCGGGACACTGGCTTTCCATCCGCCGGGCCAGGTTGATGCCCCGGCGGCTACTCCGAAAGCCGTTGCGAACAATCTGACGCGCCGCGGCGGGATCGTCCTTTTCGACGAAGGCTTTGAAGTCGGGGTTGTCGAGAAACTCCTGGCCAAAGGCACTTTCCAGTTGGTAGTACCGCAGACAGCTTTCGCCACCGAGTTGAAAAGCATCGTACTTTTCGCGCCAGTCGAGGTTGGCGTAGGAACTGTTCCGGATGGTGCGAAAATTCACGTAGGCCTGTTTGAAGCGATCGGTGCGTTTTTGGGATGGAATCGGCGGCAGGGTCGATTCGTCGAGTTGGATGTCAAAGATGCGCTCCGGGCAATCGCCCTCTTTACAGATGGCATCGGGCGCCGGTTGAGCGGCGAGGGGAAGTACCGGCAGGCAGAGGCACATGGCGAGTAAGGTACGAATCATCGCGGTGTCTATTTAATTGGGAAAAATAAAACAGGCCTAAAAATACGTCGACTTCCCCAGGATGCCACCACCGGTACCGGATTTGTTCTGAACGGCGGCCCTGCTGTTCTGAGTGGTAGGGCCAGCGGTGGAGCCCCCAACTAAAAATGCCCCAAAGCTGCCGGTGGCACCTTCAGGGCATGGGTACATGTACTCGCGTGGATCACGAATATCTAATTACTCTATCACAAACGTCGCGTACTGGATTTGCCCGTCGCGCCATTCGATCCGCAATTGGTAGTGCCCGCTGGCAAGCTCCCCAACCGAGATGGCGGCGGTGGGATCAACCGGGTGTACCTGCCCCAGGGCAGAGATGATGTGGAGAGTCCGGGGCTCCTCCGGGGTGTCTAGGTAGAGCCATTCCCGGCTCGGGTTGGGATAGAGTTGTACCACGGCTTGAGCAAGCTCTTGGGTGCTCACCGTGGTACAGTTGGTGGAAAAAGTGATGGGATTATTGATGTTGGTCCAGTTGGCCGTCGCGTAGTCGACCTCGTCGACATTGATACAGCTCAGAGCCGGAAGGTTGAGGGCGAAGAAGGCATCGGTCGCGATTTTGGCATTGTGGCCGTTGCGCAGATCGACCTCCGTAAGGAGCAGATTATTCGAAAAGTACAGGGTCTGCAGATCGGGATTGCCCGATAGGTCCAGGGTGGTCAGCCGATTGGAATTGAGGTTGAGGGCTTGCAAATTGGCATTTTGGCTTAGGTCAATGCTTTCCAGTTGGTTTTCGGCCAAATAGACCTGGACCAGACTGGAAGTGGCCGGCAGGTCGATCGACTTGAGTTGGTTGGTATTGATCGACAACAACTGTAGCTGGGTATTTTGGCGCAGGTCGATCGTGGTGAGTTGGTTGCGGTAAAAGTACAACTCCACCAGGTCGGTATTGGCAGTCAGGTCGATGGTGGAAAGGTCGTTGTTGGTGACATCCAGATGGGTCAACAGGGTGTTTTGGGAGAGGTCCAAGCTACTGATTTGGTTGTTGCCGCAGTACAGACGGCGGAGGTTGACGAAAGCTTCGATACCCGTCAGGTCAGCGATGTTCTTGTTTTCGACGCTCAAGGCGACGACGATGGGCTGACTGGCTTCCTCACAGTCGATCTCCCCATCGCCATTGGTATTGATGGAAGAATTGGCGAGGAGG
>CALCCH010000794.1 GCA_937899855.1 uncultured Saprospirales bacterium
ACCAGTTGTACGGCCGGGGCGAGTTCGGTATTGCCATTGCCGGCGCCGTAGCTGTTTCGCGATAGGACTTGCCCTTCGCCATCGGTGAGTAGGAGGAGCAGTTCGTCCTCGCTGGAGCTGCTCAGGAGGAAGCCGCTGTCTTTGCCGGGAGCGAGGGCGTAGCCGCGCTCCCGAATTTGGGCATCTCCGTAGTGCTGGGTCCAGCCGAGCTGTCCGTCGGAATTGAGTTTGTGGAGGTAGGGGGAAATGGCGTGGGGAGGTTCGGGATGGGGGCGATTGTCCAAAAAGTAGATGCTCCCATCGGGGTCGACCAGTAGGTTCTGGGCCGCGCCCTCGGCTTCGGCGGGCTGGCGATAGGTCCATTCCTCGACCCCCGCTCGATCCGTCTTGATGATGCTGGTGTCGACGGCGCCGTCCATCCACTGCCGCGTACTGAGTACTTAGCCCCCGTCGGGTGTACTGCGGACCTGCTGGCCCCAATCTTCCCCCTCGCCGCCAAATTGGCGTTCCCATTCCAGCTGTCCCTCCCGATCCGTTTTGATCAGGCTGATGTCGCGGGAATCGGGACCGGCCGTGGCAATGGATCCGGTCAGGATATAGCCCCCGTCGGCTGCTTGGTCGACGCCGTTGAGAATCTCTTCCGCACCGGTGCCAAACACTTTTTGCCAGAGCACTACTCCTGCCGGATCGACGAGGCATAGTAAATAATCCTCTCCTTCGCGACCCGCGATGAGGAAATCTCCGGCAGACGTAGTGATCAAGTCATTCCCAACGCCTTTCGGACTGTAGATTTCTTCCCAGAGGATTTCTCCCCGGATATTGGTGCGAAAAGTAAGAAGAGCATCACCCCGTTGCCCCGTGATGATCAAATCGCCATTGGTGGTCTCCGTACCCGCTCGCGCTAGGTCGGGTTCTGGTCCGCCAAAAGTTCTTTCCCAACCCTGCCCTTGTGCGGCAAGGCAAGGAAAGAAAGCGAAAAATAACAGCTGTAACAATGTCTTACTGAAGTTCATATGCGTTTGGATTGACTATGCCCCATGGCTTTATATTTGTGAGCTTACGAAGCAAATATGGGTGAAAATTATCCGCCAGGGAAGCGACAAAATTTGTAAAGTTTCAATAAAAAATTGAAAATTTATAAAGTTAAAAACCTAATTTACAGTCGATTAAGTTAGTTTTTATTCAAGAAAAATAAATGCAAAGTAATTTACTTTTTGCGCTTTTTAAATCGCTTAACAAAAAGGAGTTGAGGGAATTAAAGCGTTTTGTCCGCTCCCCCTTCCACAATAAGCGCGAGGACGTCATCGCCCTCTGCGATTGCCTGACCCGCCACTGGCCCTTCCCCGACCCCGATAAGCTGACCAAGGAGTACGTCTACCGCCACATCCACCCCGATCGCCCCTTCGACCGCAAGCATTTTTACTACGTCTGTTCCTTCCTCAAAAAATTGATCGAAGATTACCTGCTTTACCGACAGCTGCGGGACAAACCGGTCGCGCGCCAACTCCAATTGGCCCGGGTCTACCGCTACAAAGGCCTGTCCCGCCATTTTACCGAATCCGCCCAAACGGTTGAAAAACTCCAGGACAAGGCCCGCCTCCGCAACGCCGAGTACCACTTCCAACGCTACCGCCTCCACCACGAAAAGTTTCAGCTCGCCAGCTCCCGCAACCGCACCGACGCCAGCGATCTCCAACAGGCCACCGATCATCTCGACCTCTTTTACCGCAGCGAACAACTGCGGCTCAACTACCTGGCCCTCGGCATCCGCTCGATGGCCAATTTCGAATTCAACGAAGGCGCCCTGTCCCAGTCCCTGGCCTACATCGAGCAAAAGGGCTTTCAGCAGGCCATCCCCGCCATTGAGATTTACTACCACTACTACCAGGTATTCTCGGATAAAGACGGCGAGGTCGACTTGGAGCAACTCAAGGCCTTGGTCAGCCAGCACGACTCGGCCTTCTCCCGGGAGGAGCTGCGCGAGATTTACTTTATGCCCATCAATTTTTGCATCCGCCAGTACAACATGGGGCACCGCTCTTACCTGCGCGAAGCCTTCCGGCTCTACCAACAGGGTGTCCAGTACGGGATTTTTCTCGACAACAACCAGCAGCTTTCGCGCTTTACCTACAGCAACATCATCATGATCGCCCTGGCCCTGCGGGAGTTTCAGTGGGTGGAGGCTTTTATCCACCAGTATCATCCCCACCTGCGCCAACCCTACCGCGAACACTTCTACAATTTTAACATCGCCAATTTTTACTTTCAGCAAAACGACTATCCCAAAGCCACGCACCTGCTCCAGCAGGTCGAATTTGAGGATCCCTACTACCAGCTGGAGACCCGACGGATGTTGCTCAAAATCTACTACGTACAGGGAGAGAATACGGCGCTGTTTTCGCTGCTCGAAAGCTTTCAGCGCTACATCTATCGCCAAAAGGGCTTGGGCAAGGACCACGTGGAGCGTTTTCACAACCTCATTCGCTTTACCCACCGCCTACTCGGGCTGCCCACCGCCACGGCTGCGACTCGGGAGCGCCTGCAAACCGAGATTGAGGCCACCCCCAAGGTGGCCGACAAGAAGTGGCTGCTCGAACAGTTGGTCAAGGCTTAGCGGACAAAGGATACGCGGTGGAGGCCCGGCTGGTACTCCTTTTGGATGGCCGCCAGAATCAGCTCGTAATGTTCGGGATGTGTAACGAAATTGAGGTCTTCTACGTCGATGATCAGGATGGGTTGGCTCTGGTCGGTGCGGAAATATTCGAAATAGGTGTGCTGAATCGTTTGCAAGTACTCGGGACTGATGTCGCTTTCGTACTCCCGGCCGCGTTTCTTGATATTATCCAGTAGGCTGGGCACACTGCGGTGGAGAAAAACCAGGAGGTCGGGCTTGGGAAAATTGGCGTTGAGGATGTGGAAGAGCCGTTGGAAGAGTCGGTACTCCTCGGGAGACAGATTGTTGCGGGCGAAGAGGAGGGTTTTGAGGAAGAAATAATCCGCGATGATGAGCTCCTGAAAAAGGTCCCCCTGGGCCAGGTTTTCCTGGAGTTGCTTGTGTCGCTCGGTCATAAAAAACAATTCGACCGAAAAGGCGTAGCGCTCGGGGTTTTCGTAAAAATAGGGGAGGAAGGGATTATCGGCAAACTGCTCGAGGATCAGCCGGCAATTGAATTGTCGATGCAGCTGTTGGCAGAGCGTGGTCTTGCCCGCGCCGATGTTGCCCTCGATGGCGATGAAGCGATATGGGAAAGGGCGCTCCATCTAGGTCTGGCGGATGACGGCGAGGGGATCTTCGACCGTTTGGTATAGGCTTTTGATGTCTTGCTGCAATACGGGGTGGACCCAATCCGCCGCGATTTCGAGGAGGGGGACGAGGACAAAATTCCGTTGGTGCAGCCGCGCGTGGGGAATTTCCAGGTCCGGTTCGCTGATGATTTGGTCACCGTAAAATAAGATGTCAATGTCGATCCGGCGATTGCCCCAGTGCTCGCGTCGTTGGCGACCGAGCAGGGATTCGGTATCCAAACAGACTTGGAGCAATTTGCGGGGGGAATGGGTGGTGGACAGGCCAATCACTTGGTTGAGAAAGGGCGGCAGTTCTTCCCGACCCCAAGCTTCCGTTTCGTAGATGCTCGACTGGTGGAGGAGCGGCCCGAGTTGGGCAGTCAATACTTGTTGCGCCTTGGCCAGATAAGCGGCCCGATCGCCGACATTGCCTCCCAAACCC
This sequence comes from uncultured Saprospirales bacterium, assembly GCA_937899855.1. Classification (GTDB taxonomy): domain Bacteria; phylum Bacteroidota; class Bacteroidia; order Chitinophagales; family Saprospiraceae; genus CALLVY01. The sequence continues at coordinate 3,728 of CALCCH010000794.1, forward strand.
AGGTATACCGTTTGCTGCTTTCCCATGGCCGCAAAGGTAGCGGACCGAAACGCCATTGCTAAATTTTTGCCCCATTTTTTACGGTCTCCGGGCTTAATTTTTGGTTTTTGAGGTTTAAATTTTGCGTAAAAAGACCAATTGGTTTAT
>CALCCH010000795.1 GCA_937899855.1 uncultured Saprospirales bacterium
GGCACCTTTCCACTGATGGCCAAATAGCAATTTCAAACCGAACGCCTACGTGCCATTTACCTGCGCCAAATCAATTACTTGTGCGCCCTCAATTTTCCCATCTACCTGCTGCTCTTTTTGGCAGCCGAGCCGGTGATTGTACTGATGTTTGGGGAGGCGTGGTTGGCCTACGTCTGGGTATTTAGAGGCTATGTTTTGGTCGCCATGAGCTACAGCACGGGCAATCCGGTGGGTACCCTGCTGTTGGCCAAGGGACGGGCGGAGTGGGGGTTCTACTGGAATCTGGTTTTGTTTTTCCTCATTCCAATGGTGGTCTACGGTGGACTGCATTGGCAATTGGAAGGAGTGGTAATGGCCCTTTTGCTGAGTCAGGCCCTGCTGATTTTCCCCAATTTTTACTTTCTGGTGCGTCCGCTTACCGCCTCCGGCAGCGGGCCCTACTTCTGGCAAATGCTCCAGCCCCTACTACTCTCCCTAGCCGCTGTCGGCTTTGGAACCCTATTGGGCAAGTGGCTTTTTACCACCGCTCTGCCCCAACTGCTCGCCATCGGAATCATCAGTGGTGGCTTGTACCTTGGGGCCAGCTGGTACTTTCACCGTCAGCTTATTCACGATTTTAAAGCCCTACTTTTCCATGACAAAGCCTAAGCTACGCGTCCTACAGCTGTTTGAGGAGTACCTGCCGATCACGGAGAATTGGGCCTACCGTCTGCTTGCCCATACGCCGGGAGTGGATTTGAGCGTTTTTGCGAAACGCTACCTCAAAAACGATTTCTACCACCCGGATTTCCACTTCGTCGATCAGCCCGTGGGGCACCTCTGGCAGGCCAACCAACTGCTGGACCGGAGCCGTTGGTACGACTGGCTGCTCAAGCTGGGGCTACGGGGTTTGCAAAGCGTGGGCCCTCAGTATACCGACGTCTTGGATCGACACTTGCGCCAAGCAAACTACGGTGTGGTCCACGCGCATTTCGCCAACCTGGCCTGGGACTTCCACCGCGTGGTGGCGCGTCACCAGCTGCCTTACGTCCTCTCCTTTTACGGTTGGGATTACGAAAAACTGCCCTACGTCCAACCCGCTTTCCAGCAATATTTTCAGCAGCTTTTTCGCCAGTGTGCCGCCATCATCTGCGAAGGGCCCCACGGGGCACAAACCTTGATCGATCGGGGCTGCCCCGCCGAAAAAATCGCCATCGTTCACCTGGGGATCGACTGTGCCGGGATTCCTTTTTTCCAGCGTCAGAAAAGGGAAAACAGCCTGCGCCTACTGCAAATTGCGGCGTTTAGCTCCACCAAAGGTTTCTTGACCGCCATCCGAGCCTTCGCCCTGGCCCTGCCGGATTGCCCGGGGATGGAGTACGTCATCATCGGGGTCGAACGCGAACCCGGCCACCGCCAAGCCATCCTCGACCTGATTCGCGACCTCGGTCTGGAAGGACGGGTCAGGGTACGACCCAAAATCGATTATCGGGTACTCCATCGGGAATTGCAACACCACCACGTTTTTATCCATCCCAGTCAGTACGCAGCCGATCGCGACTGTGAGGGTGGGGCCCCCATCATCTTGCTCGATGCCCAAGCCACGGGCATGCCCATCATTGCCACCACTCACTGCGATATTCCCAATGAGGTTGCTCACGGAGAGACCGGTCTACTCAGCCCGGAAGGGGAGGTCGAGGCCCTCGCTGCGCACATCCGTCAGTTTTATGCCATGGGCCAGGTAGCATACGATCAGTGGAGCCACCGCGCCCGGCAAAAGATGGAACGAGAGTTCGATATCTACCAGTCGGGTCAGCAACTCGCGCAACTGTACCAACGGCTCAGTCGTTCGACTGGGCGTTTTTGAGTCAGGCCAACTCGCGGGGATAACCCGTCAGCCACTTTAGGGGAAATTTGAGGACAAAATTGCGGTAGCCCCGGTAAAACCAGCCCTTGCGGTGGTGGCGGCGCGATTGTTGGAACAGTTCCCAAGCTAGGCGGTACCGTCCGCTGCGCAGTGCTCCATTGGCGTGGCCCAAATATTTTTCGCAGATCAAAAAGTCTTTTGTGTGTTCGGGCAAGTGAGGAGCCAAGAGGTCTCCGTATCGTTCGAACAGATCGCGGATGGCTGCCACGTTACTTTCGATGCGGGCTCGGGCGTCGGCTTGCTGGTAAACACTCAGGGAGCCCATCGCATCGTGGATTTGGTATACGTAGCTGGTGGCGTCCTATTGCTGTAAAGGGTACTGAGCGAGTAGGCGTAGGATGAGGTGGGTATCCTGCCAGTGACGGAAGTTGGGGGGAAAACGGTTGTCTTGCAGGTAGTCCCGCGGAATGCAGAGGCTCCAAACGCCACAAAAGTGGTGGGCAAAAAAGCGGATGGGCGAGATTTCGGGATCATAGCGGACGGTGAGGCGGCGTTTTCCGGCCCGTTCCTGCCAGTAATGAACGCGCAGGATGGGGGGAGGGGAGCTCGTACGGGCCAGGGCGCTTTGAAAATGGGCGAGGTGCTCGGGGAGCCAGTAGTCATCGTCGTCGATGAAGCAGAGGTGGGTCCCCCGAGCGAGCTCGATTCCGCGATTGCGGGCCCGGCTGCGTTCTCCGTGCGGCTGGTGGACGTAGCGGATGCGCGGATCCTGGAAGGCCTCCACGACGGTCCGGGTGTGATCGGTCGAGCCATCGTCGATGAGTAGCAGCTCCCAGTCTGTCCAGCTTTGGTCGATGATGCTCCCGATGCCCTTGCCGATCAGGGAGGCACGGTTGTGCGTCGGCATGATGATGGAAAATAGGGGCTGGGCGGACATACTCTGGAGAACTTCTTACATTTGGGAGATCGCGATAAAGATATGCAAAAAAAAATAGCCCTGATCGAACCCTACCGCCACAGCGAAGTGCTGCGTAGCCTCATCCACCTGCTGGATCACCGGGGCTGGAGGGTCAGTATCTTTACCAATCCCACAGTGAGGGCCGATCTTTACGAGGTCCACGATCATCCACGGCTGCGGTGGTGGGTGGGGGACACCCAGGCTCCGGCCGTTTTTCTCCAAGGGCACCTGCCCCAACTGGCCGAGCAGGACCTCCTGCTTTTTGTGACCTTGGTAACGGATTTCAATCGCTTGAGTCGCATCGATTGGCCCGCCCCGAGCATCCTGATTCTCCACAATGGCCATACCTTTTTTGCGCCCTGGCAGCACTTGCGCTTCCCCCGTCGCGGGCGTGACTGGCTCCGTTTGTTGCGCATGCTCCTTAGGGGGGAGCCCCGACGGCGGCAGCGCCTGCTGGCTTCGGTCGATTTTCTCAGTGGGCCCAGCCCCCACATCCAGGCGGATTGGTGTCGGCGTTGGCCCCAGCTCCTGGAGCGTTACCAGTGGGTTAGCCCCTTGCCCTTTGCCTTTTATGAGGGCCCGGGAGTGGAAAGAACTGATTCGAGGCTACGGGTAGTGATTCCCGGGACGGTCAATCCGGCGGGCCGGGATTATCAACTGCTGTACCGGGCCCTACAACGGATACTCCCGGACTTACAACAGCCCCTGGACCTATTCCTGCTGGGGAGCGCCCGTAGCACTGCCGCCCGTCGGGTAGTCCAGAGCTTTGAGTCCCTTTCCTCGCCTCTACTGACCTGCCACTATTTTCCCGATGTTCTGGCACAAGTCGATTTTGATCGCCACCTCCGCTCCGCTGATTTTTTACTCCTGCCCCTCCGGAGTCACTACCCCCTCGGCTTGATCCGCGAGCGCTATGGCTACAGCACTATCTCCGGCGGACTCAACGATGCCCAGCCCAAAGGCCTGCCCCTATTGTAGCCAGCGCATTATCCCGTCCCCGATGCCGTCCGTCCGCTAGTGAGGTCGTACCGGGGGGAAGAGGACCTGGTGAATACGCTGCGCTCCTGGTTGCTGGAGCGGGATTTTCTACTGCTGCGTCAAGCCGCTCCGACCCAATTGGCGCCCTACAGCCTGGATCCGCTCAGTGCCCAGTTGGACCGAGAGCTGCGGGCCATCTTGTCGCGATGATCTTTCCAAAATTGAGGTTGCGCCCGGAGTAATCCGGGTCGTGTTGGTAGCGGACGATTTCAAAACCGTGTCGCCGCAAGTGGTCGACGAGTTGGTAGGAGGTGTACCCCTTTTCCGGCAGGTCGTGGAATTCGAGGACGATGGTTTGGATGCGTCCCAGCGTCTCCGCATCGGTGTGGAGGAGGATGGGAAATTCGGCTCCTTCGCAGTCCAACTTGAGCAAGTCGACCCGGGCTAATTTCTCCCGTTCGATAAAGTCCCGAAGGCTCAGCGTCGACACCCGTTGCGCTACCTGGTGGCTTTGGCCGTAGAAGGAATGGTTGAACGAGGTACCTCCGTAAAGCAGGCGTTCTCCCGCCTGGGCATCCAGCCCCGTGTGGTGGATTTGAATGGGAAATTGGCTATTTATTTCTATATTCTTTTTTAGTTTGTTAAAATTTTCTTGAGAAGGTTCTATTGAATGAATAATTGATTTTTCTGACAAATTAAGTGCCGCAAAAAGGGCAAAATATCCATAATGGGCCCCCACATCCACGACGATAGCCGGCGTTTGTATGGGAAAGTAGTCTGCGTATTCCCGATTGATAAAAATGTCTTCCAGTACGGGTAAGCCATCGCGATTGCGGTGATAATCCAGGCGTAGCCCCGTCTCGCGACAAATTTTTCGCAGGAGGTAGCGATCAAAAAGGAACAGGCGCCGCAGTAAGGAATCAATTTTTTGGAGTAGCAAAACGGAGATATTGGTGAGTGGAAGAATGCTTATAATTCGACCTCAAAGCAGCGGACCCATTTCGCAAAGGAAATGATGCGCCAGCGCAAGTTGGGATCGGGATATTGGACGATGGAGGGATGGATCCAGTCCGCCAGGACTTCGCGACTCTCGTTGAGCAAGCGTTCGAAATAGCTGGCCTGTGATTGCATCCATTCCTTTTGTGGGGTGGGAAAACCCATTTTATCGTAACGGTGGTATACCGTATCCGGCAGTAGGGGGCGCATCGCTTCGCGAAGCGCAAATTTGCGGCGGGCGCGTCGAATTTTGTAGGTCTCGGGTAGGGCCAAACAGAATTCCACCAAGCGGTGGTCCAAAAAGGGCAGCCGGGACTCCACCCCAAAGGCCATCGAATTGCGATCTTCGTAATGCAGCAGGATGGGCAAACCCATTTCGCGCAAGAGGTTTTGCGAGGTCTGGCGGATGGAATTTTCGGGACTGCGTCGAAACAATTCCTCCTTTGGCACCTGCGCGGCGGGGGCCGAGCGGGCTGGGGGGGGGCGGGGGGGCGTGCG
>CALCCH010000796.1 GCA_937899855.1 uncultured Saprospirales bacterium
ATGTTGTACAGTCATCGTCTGCACCTTGATGGCTGTTTCCTCCCACTGGGCGAAATTCTGCCCGCTCCCCAAATTTGCCCTTTGCTGCTCTAAAAATTGATGCGGCATATGCTATGTCTCCTCTACTCCTCTACTCTGGGTACCCTGGGTAAGCAGGACGACTCTCCCATCACCCAACACGATGCCGCTATCAGCGATCCACCATTCCCTCCCCCCAAATGATACCGACCACGCGACCAAAAGAAACTGGCGATTAGAGGAAATGGGACCCGACCATCTCCGAGCTATCCGTTTTGCATCAAGTAAAAACCACAGCGCCCCATCACCCCCTGCCCCGGCTCCAACACCTGTAGGCCGTCGCCATTGTTGAAGGCATCGATGTTGCAAGTCATCGGTTCTAGCGCCAGGCTTTTTCGGCTCGGTGGGGTATAAACCTGGATAAAATTGTACTTCCCCGACCCCGTTTCCTGCCAGTAATGCAATTGTTGTGGCCCTTTGCGGAGCATCACCTCGGCTCGGCCACCTTGTTCGGGTAGGTAAAAACCATTGTCCAAAGTGGTATCCCCAATGGGACGAAAGTCTTGAAAGGTCCGATAGGGCGATTGCGCGCCCGTCGGAATCATGTACTCGTCGATTTGAATCTGGTGAACCGGGGGCATTTTGAGCTCCAGGGCATCTACCGATTCGCCCAACTTGAAATACGGATGCCAACCAATGCCCGCGGGAATCGGGACGTTGCTGAAATTGTGGAGCCCCAAAGAAAGGTCGAACCTTCCGTCGGCGCGGAAATAGTAGGACAGACTAAAGGCGAAGGCAAAGGGATAAGCGGGATTGTCGCCCGTATACTCGTAGCGCAGGTGCAAATCCGCCTCCTCCTCTCCTAGCTCGATCGAGTGCAAGGTCATGTCCACCCGTCGCCCGATACCGTGGATGGCATTGCCGGTGGCGGGATTATTGATCGGAAATTGGTAATGCTGTCCGGCATGCTCGTAGCGGCGCTCTTTGAGTCGGTTGGGAAAGGGGAACAGCAAGGCGCTCTTGCTCTTTAAATTCTTTTCCAGCTCCTCCTCCGTTTCAAAACCATCGATCACCGAAACGCCGCCCAACAGCACCTCCTGGAGGTGACCGCCGTGACCGGGAATGACCGTGCAGCTGTTCCCGGAGCCCGGATGAAAAACGCGATAGCGTTCGAGTCCCGCAAAAGTATCTTTTTCGTATTCGTACATGATTTGGGTGGTTTTCGATTTACTTGGGAGTGTCTTCGGATAACAAACGCAACAACACCCCATTGGTCCAGCCAAAGCCATCCTGAACGGGGTACTCCCCCCCACCGGCTTCCAAACCGACGTCCATTACGTTGTACTTCTCCACCATTTTTCCCGTCTCCCGATACACCCGCGTATTGAGGGCTACCCAGCGGGTCTTAATCGTATCCGCAAGGGCATTGGCCTCGTACCGACGCAGGCCCTCAATGGTCATCCACTGGAGCGGAGCCCAACCGTTGGGAGAATCCCATTGCTGCCCCGTACCGGCCAGGGTAGTGACCACTCCCCCGGGCTGAAGAAAGTCCTGTTCTACCCGTTGGGCAACGGCCTGGCCACGCTCGGGGCTACACATTTCGAAATAGAGCGGAAACAAGCCCGCCAGAGACAGCCGCGGGCTGGACCGACGCTCCACAAAGTCGTAGTCCACAAAAAACTGGGCGGCCTCGTCCCAGCAATACCGCAGTAGCGCCGCCTGACGCTGGGCGGCACGCTGCCGGTAGAGGCTTGCCTCTTCTTCCTGCTCCGCTACGGCGTGGGCCTCGGCGAGCAATTGCTCCAGGTGGTAGAGTAGGGCATTGAGATCGACGGGAATGAGGTCGGTGGTGTGAATGGAGGACAGGTACTGGCCGTCTTTAAACCAGCGGCTACTAAAATCCCAGCCCGATTCACAAGCGGCGCGAATGTCCCGGTAAAGCTCTTGCGCGGGACGCTCCACATCTTTGGCGAGGCTTACGTCCTCGCGGTAGGACTCCGGCCGCGGTACGGGACGGTCGTCCCAGTAGCGGTTGAGGATCGAGCCGTCCTCCAGCCGGACCAAACGGCGGTGCGTGGGTTGACTCGGACTCAGAGAAGACAGCCCCTCCATCCAAAAACCGTATTCCTTTTCCAAGAAGGGGAGGTATTTATTTAGGGTTTCCGGTCCCTTTTCCTCCGCTAGCAATCTGACAATCAACGCATAAAAAGGCGGTTGGGAACGTCCCAAAAAATAAGTACGGTTGCCATTGGGAATATACCCCACCCGGTCGATGAGGGTAGAAAAATTATCGGCCATACGCTCGATCATCTCCCGTTTTCCCGCCGCCTGCAAGCCCAGGATGGTGAAGTAGCTGTCCCAATAGTAGATTTCACCAAACCGTCCTCCGGGGACGATGTAGGGCTCGGGAAGCGACAGCAAGGTACTCCGCGTCGACGTATCGGCCTGGCGGGTCAGTACCGGCCAGAGGCTATTGATGTGCTCGCGGACCGACCGCGAAGTATCCGACTGGAAGCCCGAGCTGTGCTGGATGGGCAGGTCAAAATTGGCTTTGACAAAGCGAGCAATGTCAAAATCGGGTAGGACCTTTTCGCTCTCAAAACGCTGCATCACTTCCGCCGTCGTGGTCTTGGGCGTACAGTCCACAAAGGTCTTCGAATCGGGAAAGACGTCCCCCAATTGGGCGGCGATAAAGAGCTCTCCAAAGCGTTCTTCGGGACTGAGGTGGGCTTGGGTTTCGGTAGTAGTGGCGGTGAGGCCGGCGGGGGGACTCTGTCGACAAGCGATCAAACCGAGCAAAAACACCGCGGGAAGGAGGCGAGCAATCATGGTGCGTTTTGCTCACAAAGAAAAGCAAAAAAAACGATTGCACCACTACTTAGGGGGGGCAAGGGGGGGGGGGGGGGGGGGGGCCGGGGGGCGGGGGGGGGGCGGGGGGGGGCGGGGGGGGGGGGGGGGGGTGGGGGGGGGGGGATGGGGAAGGCCGACTGCACCATGAGGGTTCCCTCGTGAAATCCGCAGAGAATCAGCTGGAGCTTTCCGGGATAGGTATTGATGTCCCCAATGGCGTAGATTCCCGGAATATTGGTGCTGTAATCAAAGGTATTCACTTCGATGGCGTTTTTGGTGATGCTCAGGCCCCAATCGGCAATGGGGCCCAGCTTGGGAGAAAGCCCAAACAGCGGTACGAAGTGGTCGGTATCCTGAATCCGTTCGCCATCGCGTTTGTGTTTGATGACGACATCGGTCAATTTCCCATTGCCCCGCAAGCCCACGGCTTCGGCATCGGTCAGCAATTGGAGCCGCCCCGAGCGGGCCAGTTCGCGCACCTTCTCGACCGAATCGGGCGCCCCGCGAAATTGGGAGCGGCGGTGAATGAGGGTCACTTCGCGGGCCACCTCGCTGAGGTAAATCGTCCAGTCGAGGGCCGAATCTCCCCCCCCAGCGAGCACGACCCGATAGTCGCGGTTAAATTAGGGGTCCTTGATGATGTGCTCCACCCCCGTGTCATCAAAGCGCGCCAAGTTCTCGATGGGCGGCTTGCGGGGCTCAAAACAACCCAGTCCCCCCGCGATGACGATCACGGGCGCCTGTATCTCCGTCCCCCGATTGGTGGTCAGCAAAAACTGGCCATCCGCCGTTTTTTGGATGCGCTCCGCCCGTTCGCCCAGGGTAAATCCGGGTTTGAATGGCGCGATTTGCTCCAGCAAATTATCGATCAAATCACCCGCCAGAATAGAAGGAAAACCGGGAATGTCGTAAATCGGCTTCTTGGGATAAATCTCCCGGCACTGCCCACCGGGCTGGGGCAGGGTGTCGATGAGGTGGCAGCGCAGTTTGAGCAAGCCCGCTTCAAATACGGTAAACAATCCAACCGGGCCGGCGCCCACGATGAGTAAGTCAGTCTGAGTCATTTTTAAGCATCTTTTCTGGTGTAAAAATTGGGATGAAGGCCACATTCGGTTTTCTCCCTTCCCTGCCAACGGCCGCTGCGACCGTCGCCCCGGGCCGTACAGTGCGTACAGCCAATCGAGCCATAACCCTGACTTTCGAGCGGGTGCCGCGGCAATTGGTGGTAGGAAAGGTGGTAGTGAAATTCACCTTCATCAATATCGATCAGGGGATGAAATTTGAGGATGTCGCCCTGCTGTTCAAACACCCGCAGGTGCGATCGAAAAGTCGTCTGGCCAGCCATCAAGCCACTGAGCCAAACCCGGTGCCGGGCGACGATGGGTTGGAGGGGAACGACCTTGTTGACGCTACAGCACATCCGGGGATGTTCCTTCCACCACTCCTGCTCGCGGGTGACCTGGTTTTCCTCCGCCTTGGGCCGTACGTCGACCACCCGGAGTTGAAAGCGTTCGACCAACTGCTCACGGTAGGCCACGGTTTCGGGAAAGTGGTAGGTCGTGTCGATAAAGTGTACCGGCTGCGAGGGGCGGATCTGGTGGATCAGGTGCAATAAAAAAACGGATTTGGTGCCGAAGGAAGAGGTGTACAAAACCTCGGGTTCGGCAAAATAATCGTAGAGCGTTTCGAGGCGCTCGCGAAAGGTCAACGGGCTAAAGCGCGCGTTGAGCTGTTCGACGGAAAGGGAGCGGGAACGGCTAGCGGTGGTACTCATGATGTGGTAGGCTTAGGCCTTGGTTTGGTCTTCCCGGGATTCGACCAGCGAGGCCGTCAACTCGTTGAGTTGGGCTACCTTGTAGGCAAAGTCGCCTTGCAGTCGATCGCGGATGATTTTAAGATTTTGGAGCAAATCGTCAATGTTTTCGGGCAACACCGCTTCGAGCATTTGCCGCATGCGCTTGGCCAAAGTGGGCGATTTGCCATTGGTCGAAATGGCGACCTTGAGTTGGCCTTTGGTAACGATGGAACCCAGGTAAAAATCACAGAGACTCGGGCTGTCCGCCACATTCACCAGCCGCCGATGGGACCGCGCCGCCGCCCGCACCGATTCGTTGAGCTCGGGAATATCCGTCGCAGCAATGACCAAGTCCTGCTCGATGACGTCGGTAGCGACAAAGGGCCGTTGGTGGATCGTCACCCGATAATTACCCCCCGCCAGCAAGTCCCGCACCTTGGGCGAGATGTCCGGCGCCACGAGGGTGATGCGCGCGGCGGGACTGCTCTTGAGGATAAAGGACAACTTTTCGTGCCCCACCTCTCCGGCCCCCACAATGAGCAGGTCCAATTCGTGTAATTTGAGAAAGATGGTGTAGAGGGGATTGCGCGCATTAGCAATACTCATGGGTTTA
>CALCCH010000797.1 GCA_937899855.1 uncultured Saprospirales bacterium
TTCACTCGTTGGTATCGTTGCTTGGGGGAGGTGCTGAGGATATCGATTTCCCGTTCGAGTTGTTGAAGGACGAGTTGTTCGAGCGCGGCCTGCCACAATTGGGCGAGCCGGGGAGAGCGGTCGACAGCCGTCAAGAAGGTGGAGCGGGCCAGGGGGAGGACGCGGGCTTTTTTGAGGGCCTGGATGCCGTAATCGCTCGGCCCGCCGCGGAGGAAGGAATCCAGGGTAGAGATAAAGCTGCCGGGATAACCAAAACGGATGGTCAGTACCTCGTCCTCATTTTCGACCAGCACCCGTAGCGCCCCTTCGGCCACGTAATATAAATAAGGACGGACTTCGCCGGGATAAACGAGGTATTCCTGTCGCTTTAGGTCTACGATGGGCAACCACTGATCGCCCACCAGCCGATCGAGTTCACCTTTGAAGACCGCATTGGGGGGATTGGCCATCAGCGTCGCCCTCCAAGTCGAAGAAAACGAGCCATCCACAGGATCACCACGGCGCCGATTGTGGCCGATACGATCATGCCCACCAGATTGAGGGGCAAATTTACCCCAAAGGTGTCGGAGATGATGCGGACGATGCCCGCTCCGGGTTGTAGGTTCAGAAAGTCGAAGAGGTAGCCGCCCACCACGGCTCCGGCAATTCCGAGGAGGGCGTTGGCGATAAAGCCAAAATTATCCCCTCGCATGATGCGGGCGGCCAGGGTGCCCGCCACGGCACCCACCAAGATCATGGTGGCTACGTTCACGATATCCATACGCGTTTTTGTTTGTTCGGGGCTAAAATAGCGAATTCTTTTCACCACTCCTTATACCGCACCCAGATCTCCAGGGCGTCAAAGTAGAGCGGCGTCCGGCCCTCGTTCCAGCAAAAGATTTTGAGCAGCTGGTGCTGGCATTCCACCGGCGGACTAAATTCAAAGGCGATTTGCTCCCAACCGCTGTCTTCCCGCGCCACCACCTCGCCCGTCGCCTGCCAAAAACAACCGTCGACGCTGGCCACCAGCTTGCCCCGGGTCGCTTCCCGCTCCCCCCCGTGCCGCCACACCGCCACCCGGTAGTGCTCATTGCCTTGTAAATGTTTTTCTTCGTAGGTCATGCCGTAGGGATGCTTTCGGGTCAATTCCACCGCGTAAGTCCCCGAATGCGCCACCCGGTCGCTCTGCATTTCCCCACCCGCAAAACGGGCGCCCTGCCCCACGTAGGCCCGCAGGCCCCGCTTGAAATCCAAGGCCTCGGCATCACAGGCCAGGTAGCGCGTCGACCGCTGGTCAAAGCCCAGTCCCCACCGACCCGCCCCCACCAGGAGAGCGAGGAAGGCCAGGGCGAGTAGCATTTCCCGCAGCAGGCCCCCAAATTGCTGGGCGCTTTCCCGATCGTCGAAAAAAGAGTTGGGATAAGGCATAACGGGCTAAAGGTAGGCCCATTTGCTCGAATTGGAGAGTTTTTGAACAACTTCTATATTTGCAGCTCTAAAAATCCCCCATGGTCTTTAGCAGCATCCTTTTTTTGCTCTACTTTCTTCCGGCTTTCTTGCTGTGCTATTTCCTGAGCCCAGCCAAGTGGAAGAATACCGTGGCCCTACTGGCCAGTGCGCTGTTCTACCTCTGGGGCGCGCCCCGCTTCTTTTTTGTCCTGCTCTTTTCGCTGCTGCTCGACTTTTACCTGGTCCGCCTGACCCATCACGCGCGGGGCGCCCTCCGCCAAGGCTTGCTGGTGCTCACCATTGCCATCGACCTGGGGCTACTGCTGGGCGCCAAGTACCTCGGCTTTTTTACCGAAAACCTCAGCCTGCTCCTCCAGAGCCTCGGCGGGGAGGGAATCACGGCCCTATCCTTCGTCCTGCCCATCGGCATCTCCTTTATTACCTTCCAGCGACTCAGCTACGTCATCGACTGCTACTGGGGGCGGGTCGCGCCGCAGGAAAAACTCGGGGACTATTGCTTGTACATTCTGCTGTTTCCCCAGCTCATCGCGGGGCCCATCGTCCGCTACCGAGAGATTGCGGCCCAGCTGGAGGATCGGCGGTCGCAGGACAGCATCGACCACCGGTGGCGGGGGCTCCTGCGTTTTGTGACCGGATTGGTCAAAAAAGTCCTGATCGCCAACGTACTGGGAGCCCTGGTCGAGCAAATCTTTGCCGGGCCCCCCGATGCGCTCAACGCGACCACGGCCTGGGTGGGCATTATCGCCTACTCCTTCCAGATTTATTTCGACTTCTCGGGCTACTCCGACATGGCCATCGGCCTGGCCGGGATGCTGGGCTTTCGCTTTCCCGAAAATTTTAACTTCCCCTACCTCTCCCGCAGCATCACCGAGTTTTGGCGCCGTTGGCACCTGACCCTCAGCTCCTGGATGCGCGACTACCTCTACATCCCCCTCGGGGGCAACCGCGTATCGACCGTTCGGCTTTACTTCAACCTGTGGGTGGTCTTTCTGCTGTCGG
>CALCCH010000798.1 GCA_937899855.1 uncultured Saprospirales bacterium
GCCCGCCCCAACAACGTTTTGTTCCGGACGGGGGAAAGCATTGAGCACTACAAATTAGGCCTGTCCTTTCGTCACCTCGACCGTGCAGTCGGGGGGTGGCGGAGCTACGCTTTTTACGCGGGGCGGCATTTTGAGGGGGCGCTTCCCTTTGCATTTGGGGGGCAAGTCCAGCTCCGGCGCCAGTATTGGGGGCAGGGAGGCAACTACAGCGGGGCGTGGCAACGGGGCCGAATCACTCATCGCCTGCAAATTGGGTACGACCTCGCTTACCAAGGGGACGACCGACAGCGTTTTTTCAACCTCCGGGGACAGCGGGGCGACTTGACCCTCGACCAGTTGGAGTCTTTTATTCGGGTAGCGGGCTTTGCGCTCTACCAATTCCGGTACCGAGGGCTCCGGCTCTCGGCGGGCTGGCGCTACGATTGGAACCAGCTGGGAGTAGCGGACCGCCTCGGTGGGGGCCTTGCCGACGATCAGCGTCAGCTCAATAGTTGGAACCCCAGCGTAGGCCTCAATTACCAGCTCCACTCCAATTACAGCGTTTTTGCCAACTTCCGCACCGGATTCGAAACCCCAACGCTGAGTGAATTATCGGCCAATCCCAATGGAGAAAATGGGTTTAACCCCGACCTGGAGGCCCAACGGTCCCAAAACTTCGAACTGGGCCTGCGCTATTTTACCGACGGCAAATGGCTGGCGGCACTTAATTATTACTACATTCGCAGCCAACGAGAATTGGTGCCTTTTGAACTGGCCGCCTTCCCGGATCGGAGCTTCTTTCGCAATGCGGGCCGTAGCCAACGACAGGGGGTCGAGCTGGAACTCCAGTACCGCGGGCGGATTTGGAAGACAAGCCTGGCCTACACTTTCTCCGACCTCCGCTATCTGGACTATCGCCTACCCGATGGCGACTTCTCGGGAAACCGACTGCCGGGCATCCCCCGCCATCTGGTGGCCTGGCAAGGTCAATTATTGACCCGGAAGGGACTCCACGTTCAATTTCGGACCCGTTACGTCGGCGAGCTTTACACCAACGACGCAAACGCAGTAGAGGACTTGGACTACTTACTAGCCAATATTCAGATCGGCTACCACCGAAAGTGGAAGCAATACAATTTTAAACCGTTTTTGGGCGTCAATAATCTATTGAATGTCAAGTACAACGATAATATCCGCATCAACGCCTTTGGACAACGATACTACGAATCCGGCCCACCGCTCCACCTCTACGGGGGCTTGCGCGTACGCTGGACCCAGGACTGAGCGCTTCCGGTTTCCCCATTTGCTCCTGCTTGGCCTGCTCCTCATCAGCCATACGGGACGCAGCCAAACCACAACCTTTCCCGATAGTACGCGCTACGATGCCGCGTCCATTCTGGCCGATTTCGATTTCCTACACCAAGCCCTCCGCGATGGGCATCCTGCCTGGGGGCACTACTACCCCCGCGACAGTATGGAGCACTGGTTTGCCCAGGTCCGCGCTACGCTCGGAGTTCCCCACAGCGAACGTGCGTTTCGAGAGAAACTATACCCCCTTATTGACCCCTGGGCTTGTGCCCACACCCGGCTCTGGCTGTCCAAAGCATGTACCAAGCGTCAAAAAAAGCAGGACCGCGCCGATACTCCCCGGCGCTACCCGCCCTTCCGCGCCAGCTACCTGGACGAAAAACTCTACCTCACCGCCACCACCGACTCTACTCACTTGGTACCCGGCAGTGAAATCCTCCGCATCAACGGGCGGGCCGCCTCCGATATCATCGAGGACTTGCGGCGGCGCTTCACCAGCGACGGTTACAACCAAAGCAATACGCTGGCCTTGATTCGTTACAATTTTGACGGTTATTACCGCTTTCATTTCGGTGAGTGGCCCCAGTATGAGTTGGACCTGGTCTTAGCCAGTGGCGATACGGTCCAACAACGGGTAGCAGCCTTGGAGACAACGCTGGACAAACGGCTGGCCGCGTCCAAAAAGCGCCGGGCGGCCGCCCGGATTGGGGGTACCGAAATTTTACGCAAAAAAGGTTACCAACTAAGCTGGCTGGCACAAGACAGCAGCGTATCGGTCATGGACATCAGGGGCTTCCGCCTGTGGCGGGGCCGGTCCTTTTACCGCAAGGCCTTTCGCCACCTCGAACGAGCGGGAAACGAGCAACTGGTCATCGACCTGCGCAATAATGGAGGGGGAGCGATCCAGGATGCCTTTCGCCTGCTTTCCTATTTGGTGGACGAGCCCGTAGAAATCCTGGCCGAGCGACGGCGAGGAAAAGCCCCTTACGAGCGCTACCTCAACCAAAGGCTGGTACGTAAGCTGGTATCGGCCCTGGTGTTGCCCTTTTCCTTTAAAAAGCGCAAACGGGAAGATCGCTTGGAAATCAGTGGAACTGCTCAGCCGCGGACAAAACATCACTACGGGGGAAGGGTTTACGTATTGGTCAACGGCCGTACCTTCTCGGCTTCGGTAATGGTGAGTGCCTTTCTGCGCGATCAGAACCGGGCGGTATTTATCGGACAGGAGACGGGGGGTGGGGAAAAGGGGACCAACGCTTTTTTTCTACCCAAGCTACGGCTACCCAATACGGGCATTCGGCTGGTATTTCCCCGGTATCAGATGACACATCGGGTGGCGGCCCAGGATCGGGGACGGGGGCTGGTTCCCGACTACGAGTTATCGTACGACTTAGAGGCTTTGCTGGAGGGGCGGGATCTGGAATTGGAGCAGTTGCGGGACCTGGTAAAATAACCTCCGGAGCTTCAATAAACTGCTCTGATTGGG
>CALCCH010000799.1 GCA_937899855.1 uncultured Saprospirales bacterium
CCCGCCCCCTCCAGCTTGTACAGACGGTCGTTGATGCGCTCGGGGATAATCACGGTAGTCGAAAAGTCCTGAGCGGTAAGGGGGACCAAGCCCAATAGGACAAACAGCGAAAATAAGTAAGGTGGTTTCATGCGGCAGTGGGTTTGGCTGGTGGATGATCTAGCTTACTAAAGGTAAGTAATTCGGGCCAACTGCTCGCTGTCTTCCCATGGCCAACTCGATTTAGCATGGCTTTTGTATAATTATAAATTAAATGTGTTGCTTCCTGAGCCTTAGCCCTGCAAATCGTAAGTATCACGGGCTAGGCAAAAGGGACCTTTGGCTGTTAAAAATCCCTTAATGCACAAGCTTTTTGGTGCTACGGCGTAAAAATTGTGTATTTAAATAGGAAAAATTGTCCGTGCGATGAGAGGAGTACTAGTCTGTTGTCTGCTATCCATTTTGCTACCCGGCGGGTGGGGCAACCCCATTGACATCGTGCTCCAAAAAAGGGCGGGTACCCCCCTCCAAAACCTCCGTCTGTACGCCGACAGCACCTTTTCCCAACCAACCCGCGATCGCCTGCTTGCCGGACAGCTCGTTGAAGTCCTGTCGGAATCCGAAATCGAGCACGAAGACGATGCTCAAAAGCAGACGTTCAAATGGTACCGCATTCGGAGCCTGAGTGGTCAGGAAGGCTGGGTATTTGGCGACGGTCTGGCGGTGAGCACCCCCACCATCCATCTGAGCCCCGCCCTCCGCGACTTCCAGCACCAGCAGCTGGATTTTGGTTCGGGATTCGAACGCGCCATCATCTGGAGCGCCGGCGTGCTCGGACTCGACCTGTTCCACGCCTATTCCCTACTCATCCCCCTTTACTCTGAGTCCTACCTGGTACTTACCAACGTCCAGGGCCGTTCCGTTCCCATCTATTATGGAGGGGAAGGGACGCAGGGAAAAAGCGAACTGCGACGGGTGGAATTTCAAGAACTCACGGGAGATTCTGCTCCCGAGCTGGTCCTGTTACAAGATTATTATCCCCTCAATGCTACCCAGGCCCAGCGCCAAATCGAACTCTACTCTTTTCAAGCGGGCAGCGTGCGCAAGATCTTCGAAGAACGCCTTAGTCTACCTTCCACCGATGATCACCCTTGCCCCTATAAATACGTCGAGCTCGATAAAGGCAGCATCCGCGTCGAATACATCGAAGCGCTTCCCTGCTCTGCGTACCACCTGCCGTTGGCCACCGGCGCCAGCCAAAACGATCGCCCCTGCCTCGAATATGTGACCTCCACCTATTCCTGGGATCGCCAGCAAAAGCGCTACCGCATCCTGTACGAGGAAAGCCGAGCGGCTCCACAAGTGCGGACTACCCAGGCGGGAGTCGTCTTACAAGCGGCACCCACTGCTACCTCGGAGCGTCTGCGGGCCCTATCGCCCAACGAAACCGTCGACGTTATCCGCGAGCGGGTAACTTTTACCCCCAGTCGCCGTGGGACCCTACGCGCAAGTTACCTCTACGTACGATTGGCCGATGGGAAATACGGCTACCTGCCCACCCCGTATACCCGTTTTGTGGGAACGGCCCACGCCGAGCAGTTGGATCGCTACTTCCGTCGGGAAGAACAGCCGACCCTCTCCGAAGAATGGCTATACTACGGCATCCGCGGACTCCGTCGGGATTCCAGCGTTTATAATCGTTAAATTAACAGTGGAAAATTTATTGGGCTACCTCTTTGGCCGCTTGCATGGGAATGGAAATACAGCGACGCTCCATGTAATCCATCATCCGCTCCAGTAACTGGCGTGACTCGGGATTGAGATCACGCAACTCCTTGGCGAATACTTCATTCATAGCGTGCGACTTGACCGCTTTGATGGCCTCGGGAACCCGATGCATGGCGCGGATGATGCTGCGGTGCTGGTAGGTGCTGTGGAAATCGTACAGCTGGGTAGTGAGGAGCTTACGGGCTTGGGTAACTTCTCTTTCTCGGAAGGCTAAATTTTCACGGGCGATACTACGCAGGTGCTCTACATCGATGTAGTGGATGGGAAATTGAGCGCGGGTAGCTTCGGTAAGGTTGTTGGGAACCGCTAGATCAATGACCAGCTTTTGCTCCTCTCCACCCCGCAATAGCTGCGTGTACAGCTCAGAATCAATCCAAGATTGGGTATGCCCCGTACAGGTGATGATGGCATCAAAGCCCTCTGAGTAGGATGCGAGCCGGTCGAGCGCCAGGGCCCGGGCTCCTTCACCGAGCAACTCGCTCAAGCGCTCGGCCTTTTCTATACTGCGGTTGAATACGACCACATTGGTAAAGTCGTGCTTCTTCAAGAATTTAGCCACCAGGGTATTGGTCTGACCAGCCCCAATCAAAAGAATGCGGGCCGAGCGCGATAGCTTGGATTCCAACAGCTGTTGGATGGCTAGGGACACGATAGAAATGGGCTTTTCTCCAATTCGCGTTTTTGCGTAGACCTCTTTGGCGGCTTCCACCGTGGTCTTCATGGCCAGCCGAATATTGTCTCCCGTCAGATTCCAGTTGGTACAGCGATCGTAAGCCTCGCGGAGCTGACGCAGAATTTCTCTTTCGCCAATGACCATCGAGTCAATCGAGGCGGCTACCTCAAAGAGGTGGCGCAGGGCTTCTTCTCCTTCCAGGAACACCAGCTTGGCCATCAGATTGGCACATTGCGATGCTTCCAGTTGGGGATTGACCTGCTTGCAAAATCTTTCGAGAAAATCGGGGCTGACGTGGCCGGGAAGGTCAATCAGAAAAGTTACCCGGTTACAGGTGGAGAGATACAATAAACCATCCATACCAAAGGCACTCTTTAAGGCCTGCAAGGCTTCCCGCAACTCCTGCTCACTGTCGTACTGTACCATGAGCTGGCCAAGCTCCGAAAGGGGCGCTTGTTTATGAGTGAGGGTTACAATTTTATAGTTCTGTAGCATGGATGATATGAATAATGTATCAAAACAAAAGTAGTACAATGCCCTTGTTTTAGTGTCATGAAACTGTTAAATGTCAATGGAGGTGATCCCCGCGTTGGTAAAAGATATAGTCGGATCCCGGTGGGGTAATTCCTGTTTGTCGCAGCAGTAGCGCGACTTGCGCGCGGTGGTGGGTACTGTGATTGATCAGGTGATGGAGGATATCCGTCAGCCGATTGACGTAAGAACGGCCCGCATTGTTTTGATAAAAAATCGGTCGCCCGAGCGTTGGGTCGGGTGTTTCGTTCAGCAGTTGGAACGTTTCCTCGTGAAGGCTATGGTTGAGGGTGAGCTGCCGCGCCAAGGGGTGCTCCTCCCAAAGCGCCAGTCTTACTGGTTTTCCCTGAGCGCGGCGCAGCCAAATGTGGTGGGTATTCAGGACGTGGGCGAGCAAGCGTCGGCACTGCGCGGGGTGCTCGTGCTCGGCTAGGCAGCCCAGAAATTGTTCGTTGTAGTAGCGGTTGTACTCGTACAGCTGGTGAAGGATCGAATTCATGTGCTTTGGAAGATGGAGCGAACCCTAGCGCAGTCGCTCAATAAAGGCAATCACATCATTCACAAATGGCTTGGGCTCGTTGACCATGGGAGAATGGCCCGAACGCGGGTAGATGATCAGTTGCTTATCGGAGCTGCCAATTTTCTCCAGGGCCTGATAGCCCAGTTGGACCGGAACGACCAAATCCTGACGCCCCCACAAAATCAAGCTGGGAATCTGCACCCGGCCCAACCGCTCGGCCACCGAAAAATTGAGCAAGCCCCGATCAAACAGCGCCTCGCTCGTGATGCTCCCCGTCGTAGCCACGATGGTCCGGTTGTTGATCAGCAAAGTGTTGATCAAGCTGCTCCCCAAAGCCTCGGGATCGAGTTCGGCGATTTTACCCACCGTCGTCAAGCGTTCCTCCGCACTGCGCGCCGTGCCATTGAGGTAGGTGAAATCCTCGAGGTTGATGTCAAACGTATCGACGAGCGCCACCCGGTCCAGAACGTCCTGCCAGAAAGTGGCGTCGTTGCCCAATCGCAATTGCTCCTTACCAATTTGCTGAAACCGCAGTACCGACTGCCGGTACACCGCCGGAAAATCGTGTGCCCCACTGACCTCGATCCAGCCCTTGAACAACTCCTGATTGTCGTCCGTGCTGAGAAAGGCACTGCCCAGGAGGCCCCCCCAGCTGTGCCCCAGCAAAAATAGGTCGATGTCCGAGCCGTACTTGTGCTGTAGAGTAAGGGCCAGGGCTCGGAGGTCCTGGACCATCTCGTTGATCGTGATCGCTGCGGGGTCCAACTTCCCCTGTGACATGCCCTGACCGCGCTGGTCCCAGTACACCATGGCGTAACGCTCCTCCAGGCGCTCGGCGTAGCTGCCGATTCGGTATTCCAAGCCACTGCCCCCCGGACCACCGTGTAGGACCACCAGAAATACCTTATTGGTTCCGTTGCCATAGATGTAGGCTGGCATATCCGCATTGTTGCGGCGTACGTGTAGCGTATCCCGCAAATTGCCCAGATCATCGCGTTGGCAGGCACTGAGGAAGAGGCCCAAGGACAAGAGGAGAAAAAATCGGAATGGCATCATGATTTGGATTTTTTCAGTGGGTAGCGTAGGCCAAATAGGAGGGTATTGTATTTCACGGTTCCCGAATTGTAGCCCAGTAGCCAGCGGGTATTGATTTCGACAAACCAGGCGCCCTCCCTTTGGCGGTGCTCCCGGATAAAGCGCAGGGCCCACATGGGGGTAAAGTAGCCCCGACTGGCCAGCCTCACTCGCTCGACGCGTCCCGCTTCATCCACGGCGTAGGTCTCCCCGATGAAGGAGCGCAGGTAACCCGGCCCGATTCCCACCGCCATCATCCAGCGCGGCCGATCGTCCTGGGCCTTTTGGTACACCGCCCGAAGGGTAAAGAGGTATTGGTGGTAAACTGCTACTTGGAGGAGGGGATCCCAAAAGATTCCCAGCCGTCCTTCCAGAGCGTATTGCCGCCGCCGCGTCAGTAGGTAAGTACCCTGGCGCCGGCTTTTGCGCTCCTTGATCGTCACGCTGTTTTTGAAGGGCCATTCCAAGCCCACCTGCAAACCCGGGTTGATGACGCCGTTGTTGGTAAAACTGACCGTCCAGTTGAACTCGGGATCGGGTTGGTCTTCTCGCTGGGCCAGCAGCAGGGTGGGGAAGAGTACCACTAGGCAAAGTAAATATTTCATACCATCTTCGATTGATGTTTTCTATCTTAAATTACTACTTTATCGCCTCCCGATAAAGGGGATCGACCTTTTACTGCCTTGGCAATGCACGTCGACTTGCTTTTGTAGGGTAGAAATGAGGGCGCTGCGCCCAAATCCTTCGTGGAATCCTTATATTTGCATTTTTCAAATGCTTTACAATCACCCACTACCATGCCCGAGCCGAATATTGTGTTGATTGGTCCGGGACCACAGTTTAAAGGCGGAATTGCCAATTTCAACAGCTCGCTGGCCCGA
Source organism: uncultured Saprospirales bacterium (assembly GCA_937899855.1). Taxonomy (GTDB): domain Bacteria; phylum Bacteroidota; class Bacteroidia; order Chitinophagales; family Saprospiraceae; genus CALLVY01. The sequence goes on from CALCCH010000799.1 coordinate 5,447, forward strand.
GCACTCGACCGACTACCGGGCTGTCGGGTACACCTGATCTCCTGGACCAACCAGTACCCCGCCATCATCCCCCGCGATTTTAAAGTCGACCAACCGCAGGAGAACTACTTTACGGGAACCGCCATCACCATCGAGTACCTCTTGGACTATAATAATCCGCTGACCTGGCGTAAGGTTGCCCGAAAACTGTCTCGTATCCAACCAATGCTGGTTATTTTTCAGTGGGTCAATAATGTTCAGGCCTTTCCCATCCGCTACTTGTGTAAACGCATCAAACAAAACACCGCTGCCGAAATTCAATTTGTACTACACGTGGTGAAGCAAAAAGAGACGAGTGTGATCGACAAAAGCCTTACCCGACACGGTTTTGCCTACGTCGATACGTTTATCGCTCACTCCACCAAGTCCATCGCAGAACTGCGGGAAGTACTGGCCGACGAATTGGCACAAAAACGCATCATCCAGCTTTACCATCCGGTATACGATATGTTTCGCCCCGACCCAAGCTTTGACGCCGAGGCTTTCAAGACGGCCAACGGCATCCGTCGCCACGCCTTCCTCTTCTTTGGCTTTATCCGCAAATATAAGGGCCTTCACCTGGCCCTCCGCGCCCTACACCGCCTGGTGCAGCAGCGTCAGGACGTCACCCTGATGATCTGTGGGGAATTTTTCCTCCAGGAAAACCCCACCACTCTCGCGGCCAAATTCAAATACCACCTCTTCAACCTACTAAAAACCCTCCTCTTCCGCGGAGGTGACCAGGCCCGTCACTACGATCCCCTGGCCCTCGTGGAGGAGCTCCAACTGCAGGATCACGTTTACCTCCAAACCAATTATATCCCCGACGGGGAGGTGCTGCGCTATTTCCAATCCGCTACTGCCGCCGTCTGCTTCTACGAAACTGCCGATGCTTCGGGCATTGAGTCGATTTGTTACAATTTCGGAACGCCCATCCTGGCTACCCGGGTGGGACATTTCCCCGAATCCATCCAAGATGGTGACAATGGCTACCTCGCCGACGCTGGCGACATCGACTCCATGGCGGCCCAGATGCTGCGCAGCATTGAAGCGCCCATTCCTGCGGAACGGGTGCGGCAAAAGGCGGAAGAATTGAGCTGGAAACGCTACGCCCAAGCCCTACTCCCGGCGGCGCTGGCTAGCGCAGGGTCAGTTGAATCGTAGTGGATCCCTGGCCCACCGAAAAGCGGGCGTCTTCGTATTTGGGAGGGCCAAAACTTGCCTTCGCATCATTGGAAAAGCCGTAGGGTTCCTTGGGAATACCAAACATTCCGGTGTCGAGCTTGTCGTTGCCGTTGCAGTCTTGAAAGACGGCCAGGGCGTAGTCGCCGGGGGGAAGGTCTTGAAAGGTAAAGCTAAAGGAGCTAGCGGTGACCGGCGCTACCTCGGTCCGCATGGCGCGGTTTTCATCGAGAAAGGTGTCGGGGGAGTCGTAGAGGGCCAAGAACATCCTTCCGCTATTGCCGCGGAGGTTGCTGATGTCTACGGTGATTTGTGCAGAAGCCATAGCGGTAAAAACGATGCTGAGGACTAGGAAAATCCATGTTTGACGATAATACATAGTTGCTAAACAGATTTGTGAGGGAGCGGTTCACCCTTGCCCCTGCTTAGGGCGTCTGGGTAGCTTTAAAACGCAAAATGTCTTCGACGTATTTTCGGTCGTTAGCCAGTCGGGGGACTTTGTGCTGGTTGCCGTATTTGCCCCGGGCCCGGAGCCAGCCCAGGAAGGTCCCGGTGGGGATGGGGTGGAGGCG
>CALCCH010000800.1 GCA_937899855.1 uncultured Saprospirales bacterium
CCCATCCGATAGCCCATGTGTACCGGGTCGCCATTGATGGCCAACCAACCAATCTGCTCCGGATTAATGGGGTTGATGAGTCCTTTGCGCAGTAAGCCCGTGATTCGAAAGCCCGAGTTGGAAGCCCCTCCGTAGTAAAAAATCGTATCGCCAATGATCACGCCCGAGGCTCCAAAGGCCTTATACAAGTCATTCTCTGGCACCGAAGTACCACTCGCCCAACTGTCTTCGGTTGGGTTGTACACTTGTACACTACTGACGTTGGCCCCTCGACCAATGTCGCCGTTCCAACCCGTTACGAGGTAGATCAAGCTATCGCGCCAGACGGCTTGTACCTGATCGTCGATGGGGACGGGGATGGGAGCGCCGTCGCTGAGGTAATCGTTGGCACTGATGCTAAAGCGGTGGACCTTATCACTGGAAATTTCGCCATCGGGAAGGACGTGGTAGCCCCCCATGATGTAGATCACGTCGCCAACCACACTGGCGGCCGCCGCAATCTTGCCCAGGGTATCGGGTAGGGGAGGGAGGCTCTCCCAAGTGTCGGTCTGGGTATTGTAGCGGTAGGAACGTAGGTGAATGCCGGCTTCCGCTTTACTGGTATCAATACCGGCGAAAGAGTAGACGTAGGAAACACCATCGTGTTCGGCGGCCACCACGGCATTATTGGCCACGGCTTCTGGCATGGGGCTTTGTTCGATCACGCGCCAGTACTGAGCCTGGGTGAGGGGAAGAGCGAGGAACCAGCACAGGGGGAGAAGGTAGGGCAAACGCAACATAAGCGGAGTTTTGGATGGGATGGAGAATAGCCAACAAAAGGAAGGAGGATTTCCACTCACCATTTTGGGGTTGAAATCCTCCTTTCGTATGTCATTAACCACTAATTAAATGGAGTTCATCGAACTCTATGGATACAATTACGGAATAAACCGGCACAGTGTAGGCCTCATCGCGTTGGATTTCAAGGGAAGCGTCCCGGCAAAGACATTTTTGGGGCTTAAAGGGCAGGCCGTGCACCCAGATTTGGTATTGTTGGTAGCTGTCCGCTCGCGCACCCGTTTTGTGGATGGCCAGTCGGAAGCCCTCCGCGGTCGCCTGAGTTTGAAAATGGCGCAGGGCGTAGGCGCCCTCCCGATGGGCAAACCCCTCTCCCTCATCCTCGTACAGGTAGCTGTCTACCACCCCCTCGTCGTAATAAACGTGGAGCTCCAGGATATCGACCGGGCTTTCACCCGTATACTGCATCACGGGATAGTGGGGCAGTACGGCCCCCGCCCGTACAAAAATCGGGCTGTACTCCAGCGGCGTAGCTACTTCTACCAATTGGGGACCAGCCTGGACCTCCTCGGTAAAGTAATGGTACCATTTACCGGGGGGGAGGTACATCTCCTGCTGCGTACACGCCGCGCTCGTCACCGGCGCCACCAGCAGGTGATCGCCAAAGACGAATTCTGCTTCGCGGCTCCGTGCCTCGGCATCCGCCTGGGCTTCAAAAGCCAGACTCCGCAACATGGGCGTCCCTTTTTGGGCATATTGCCAGAAGGTGGTATAGTGATAGGGCAGCAGTCGGTAGCGCAGCTCGATGGCCTCTTTGGCTAGCGCGGTATAGTCCTCGCCAAAAGACCAGGGCTCTTGATCCATTCGCAGCTCAGCCTCCGATTTTTTGACCGACGTTTCGTCCACTTGAGTGGCGCCGTCGGTATTATTGCCCATGGAATGGACCCGAAATACGGGGTGAAAAATCCCCAATTGCAACCAACGCACGAGCAATTCCCCCGTTGGCTGTTCGACAAAACCGCCAATATCCGTTCCCACGAAGGAGAAGCCGCTGAGGCTCATGCGTTGGCACTGGATATTGGCCAGCACCAGATGTTCCCAGGAGTCGACATTCTCCCCCGCCGAGGCCGCAGCGCTGCGTTGGCCCCCCGAGAAAGGGGCGCGGGGCAGGACAAAGGGGCGTTTGTCTGGCTGAAGCTTGGCCAGGCCTTCGTAGGTGGCGCGCGACATTTGCAGGCCGTAGATGTTGTGCGCTTTGGCGTGGCTACAGGGCTGTCCGTCGTAATCGTGGCGGACGTCCTCGGGAAAGGTTTTGAAATTGATCTTGAATACCGCCGGTTCGTTCATATCGTTCCAGAAGCCACTGATACCTTGGTCGAGGTAAAGCTCTCGGTAGAGCAGGCCCCACCACTCGCGTACGCGGGGAAGGGTATAGTCGGGAAAAACGCAGTCGGGCGGCCAGACGGGGCCGGTCATCAGCTCGCCGTTGGGCCGGCGGCAAAATAGGTCCCGCTCGCGGCCTTGTTGGTACACGAAGTATTCGGGATCGACTTTGATGCCGGGATCGATCATGACCACCGTTTGGAAGCCCTGGGCTTTGAGGTCGGCGATGAGCTGCTGGGGCTGGGGAAAATGCTCTTTACTCCAGGTAAAGCAGCGGTATTCGTCCATGTAGTCGATGTCGAGGTAGATGGCGTCACAGGGAATTTGGCGGCGGCGAAATTCGTCACAGACCTCCCGTACCCGGGCTTCGGGATAGTAGCTCCACCGACACTGGTGGAAGCCCAGGGCCCAGAGGGGGGGCAGCTGGGGGCGCCCCGTCAGGTCGGTATAGCGCTCGGCCACGCGGAGCAGGCGGGGGCCGTAGAGGAAGTAATAGTCCATTTCGCCACCCACGGCCGAAAAGCGAATTTGCCCATCTTCCTGACTGTCGAAATCAAAATGGCTGCGGTAGGAGTTGTCCATAAAAATGCCGTAGCCCTGGTCTCGGTACAAACCGTAGTAAAAAGGGACGGATCGGTAGAGCGGATCGGTCGTATCGCTGTAGCCAAAGGCATCGGTATTCCAATTCTCCAGCTTGTTGCCCCGCAGGTTGCTGCTACAGGATTTATCCCCCAAGCCGTAGTAGGACTCCTCCGGATGGGCCAGTTTGGCCACTTCCAACTTGGTAATGCCCTTCAAAATGGTCGATAGACCTTTAAACCCCTCCGTCTCCGCACTGATCAATTGCCCGGTACGATCGTAAAAATTGACCCGCATCCCCACCCGACTGATGCGACACTCCAATTGGTCCGTCCGCAGGTAAAAGTAGTGCGCGTCCTCTTCCCAGACCGGAGCGATGGCCTCGGCTCGAAATTCGGGATTGATGGCGTAGGAAAAATCGCGTTGGAACTCCCCGTGGAGCGAGTACCGCAGCCGGAACAGATCAGCGGCCAGTACGACGACCTGGAGCGTAATCTGGTTTTGACAATAAAAAAAGTACCCACCCTCTTTTTGTTCCGTCCGTACGATACGGTCGGGAACGAACTCAAAAAAAACGTCGGGATAGCGGTCGCTACCTTGGGTCAGGTCATTGTGAATGAGGCCATCGGTAGTGGTATCCACGGGCTTGGACGCTGCCCGCTCGGTGCTGGGACTTTTGCCTTGCTCTTCCATGATTCGCTGATTTTAGGTCTTACCGGACTGATTTACTTGGTGTCAAATATACAGGAACTTGAGCATTCCCCTTACCTTTGGGTACAAATAATTGAAATCCTTACTATGAGTTCGAGTCCCCACACCACGGAGGCTTACGCCCGCTCCCTCGACCTGCTGCACCGCGCCATTACGCCCCGGGGGCTGGTGGCCAGCATCACCGACGTCAGCAATTACCAACGGGTCTGGTCCCGCGATAGCGTCATCTGCGGGCTGGCCGGTATTCTGGCCGGGGATGAAGCCCTCCTAAAAGCCCTCCGCCACTCGCTCCAATCCCTGGCCGACAACCAGGCTCCGGGCGGACAAATTCCTTCCAACGTACGCTACGATGCGGACGACCAGCTCGAAAAGGTAAGCTACGGAGGGCTCTGCGGTCGGGTAGATGCCGTCACCTGGTGGATCATTGGGCTTTGCAACTACGCCCGGGCGAGCGAGGACCGCGCCTTTGCCGATCACTACCTCCCCCGCGTCGAGCGTTGTTTTGACCTGCTCCGCTCCTGGGAATTCAATGATCGGGGACTGCTCTACGTTCCGCAGTCCGGCAACTGGGCCGATGAGTACATTCTCGACGCCTATGTCCTCTACGACCAGCTGCTGCGTTTGTGGGCCCTCGAAGTTGCTGGGGATTATTTCGACCGGAGCGACTGGCTCGACCGGGCCCGCAACCTCCGTCAACTGATCCGCCACAATTACTGGCTCGATGGAGAATTCGATCCCGATCGCTTGTACCACCCCTTCGCCTACCAGCGGCAGTTGGAAAAGCGGGGCAGCTCCAATTTCTGGGAGGCCAGTTTTTCTCCCGGTGGCTACATCGCCAAATTCGACCTACTGGCCAATAGCCTGGCGCTCCTACTGGATATCGGGACTTCTGAGCAAGCGGACCAGGTCATCAAACGGGCCCACTCCATTCTCACCGGTAGCGCTACCGGCCTGCTACCCTCCTTCTGGCCCGTCATCCGCGAGGACGATCCCGAATGGTATTTTCTCGAATCCAACTACGCTTACGAATTTCGCAACAAGCCCTTCGAATTTCAGAACGCTGGCATCTGGCCCGTTTTCAATGGTTGGTGGGGCGCCGCCCTCTGCCAAACCGGCGCCTCCGCAGCGGCCACCCAACTGCTCGATGACCTTGGACGGGCGGTGGCTCAGGAGGACTGGGGGTTTTACGAATGCCACCACGGTCGACACGGAACGGCCCACGGCACCCCTTCTTGTACTTGGTCGGCGGCGGGGTTTGTCCTGCTCGCCCAATCGCTAAACGGAAAAGCACTCTATTATGGAAAACGCGACGCCTCCGTCTAAAAACTGGGACATCGTTTGTGCGGGAGAACTGCTCATCGATTGCATCAGTACCCACTTCACCGATCGCATCGACACCAAACAAAGCTATCGGATGATCCCGGGGGGCAGCCCCGGCAACCTGTGTATGAACATGGCCCGATTGGGCAATCGCAGTGCCCTGGTGGCCAGTATCGGCCAAGACGATCTGGGCAACCTGCTCCAGCGCCAACTCGAAGCCCTGAAAGTCCATACCGACTACCTCGCCCGTCGTACGGCACCCACCAGTCTCATCTTGGTCAGTCGCTCTCGGGATGTGGCCCGCTTCGAGGCTTACCGCAGTGCCGATCATTTGATCCAAGCTGATCAGTTGCCGGAAGCGCTGCTTGGTACTACTCGTTTGTTTCACAGCACCTGTTTTGGCTTGAGTCGCCAACCCGCGCAAAGTAGTATTCTTGAGGCCGCCCGGAAGGTCCGACAATTTGGGGCACAGCTCAGTATTGACCTCAACTACGCCGCTAAGATTTGGCCCGATCGCGAGGCCGCTCAAAAAGTAGTGGCGGAGTATTGCGCTCTGGAGCCGCTGGTGAAAATCAGTGAGGTAGATTGGGAACGGCTGTACGGCCGCCCCTTTGACCGGGCGGAAGAGGCTGCCCATTATTTGCTAGACCTGGGTGCTCGGGTGGTTTGCGTTACCCTGGGAGGAGCGGGTTGCTTGGTCGCCGATGCGGAGACGCAGCAATTTTTGGCGGCGCGTTCGGTGGAGGTACGGGATACTACCGGGGCGGGAGATGCCTTTTGGTCGGGCTTTCTCACGGCTTGGCTGATGGGAAAAAGTCCATTGGACTGCGCGCGCTCCGGCCGTAAGATGGCGGAACTCAAGTTGGTGCACGTCGGACCGCTTCCCGCCGCGGCCGACCGCGAACCCGCACTCTCGTGCCATTAATCGAGCACCGAGTCGCCACGGGCGAATCGGTGCTCTTCCTAGTGAGTATTCCATTCTACTCAGTTGATGTATAGGCGTTGGAAGGGATAAATGATCTCGTTGGCTTCCATATTATTGAGCGAGCGCAGGCGATCGACGGTGATGCCGTAGCTTTTAGAGATCGTAAATACGGTTTCGTTTTCCTTGACGATGTGTACTTTGCGTTTGGCGGCGGTACCGGTGTTGCCCTTGCTGGTATTGAGCCGTCCCTGGGTGGCATTGTACTCCGCGGGGACCGGCAGGGCCGTGCTGGGCGGTGGGCTGTTCGAGGCCATCGGGGCGGGGCAGTTGCAATCGCTGGTGCGTAGGCGCTGCCCGATGTAGATGGGATCGTTGGGTCCGAGATTGTTGATGCCGCGGAAACGGCCGACGGTGTAGCCGTAGCGTCGGGCCAATTGGTAGATGGTCTCTCCCCGGCTGACGACGTGAACGGCATTGCCATTGTTCCAGTTGGGGGTGGCGGTATTGTCGCCAACTAGGGGAGTGGCGTTGCCGACGCGCTGTTTGGTACAGGGGTTGATGCGATTGGGGTTGGTCAAATTATTCATCCGGGTGAGCTCGCTGACGGAGACGCCGTACAAGCGGGAAATGCCGTAGAGGGTATCATTGCGCTGAACGACGTGAAAACCCGCGCTCGACACCTCGGCACAATTGGAGGCAATCACCGGAGCGCTGGGTGGCGCGGGTACGGGCGGTACGTTTGTGGGCGGTGCCGGACTATTGGGGTTGGTAGCGGGATCGGTGCTGATGGTGCTATTGGCGATCAAAAGTCCATCGCGGTAGGTGTTACCTCCGCAGACGGTGGTGGCGGGTTGTCCCGTTTCCCAATCGATGTAGAGGTTGCGGTCGAGGTCTTTGTAAATGCCGCAAGTCCCCTGGGGACCAACGGGGCCGGAACTTCCCGTATTGGTACCGGTACTGCCGCCCGTATTGTTCCCCGTATTAGCGGTTCCACTATTGGTCGAATTGCTCGAACCGTTATTGTTGCCGCCGTTGCCATTATTGCCACTATTGCCGTTATTGCCCGTTTCCAAGTCGGTGACGCTGTTATTGGGCAGGCGACCGCTGGTGCCGCGGGGGGAATAAAAGACCCCCTGGGATTTGTAGTTCAGGTCTTTGCCTTCGCAGAACCCTTCGAGGTAGCGATCGAGCGGAATTTTATTGATGGACACGAGTTCCATCCGATTGTTTTCCGCATCGGTTTCGTTAAAACCCGTTTTTTCTTCCACCACGCCGATTTCGGGAATCAGTAGCATCTGGGTATAGTTTTTACCGGCTCGGTTGCGAATTTTGGTAAACTGGTACTGCTTGGGACAGCTGTAAGCGATGATACCGTTATAATACACCTTGGCCTCCGAGCTGCTGGTGGCGATGTTTTTGTTGTTGGCCGCTTGCCGAAAGTTGTAGGCAAAGACGTGATCGATGGAAGAGTAGCCCACCTGATCGGTCGAAATCTGGGCGTAGCTGGCCAGTCCCACGGGGGAGACGTTGTATTCATTGCCGTTGCGCCGTACGAAGTACAGTTGGATATCGCCCTTGTTGAGCTGCCGAACGAAGCGTTCGTTCATCGCCAGGTCGCGACAGGACTTCACACCGGCGGGGCGGGCTCGCTGGTTGACGCGGTTTTCGATACCCACCTCCAGAATCACCTTCTGTTGGTCATTGAGTCGAATGTGATAAACGATGTGGCTAAAGCCCGCTGCGGAGTTGGTGTAGCGGTACTCGTAACGGTCCATACACCCCGGGTCGTATTCGAGGTAGATGGTGTTGGCGAAAGAGGTTTGTAGGAAAAGTAAGGCGAAAAGCAACGAGAGGAGTTGGAATGCTTTCATCTCAGCAGGATTTGATTTGTGTGTTTCGATAATGTTTTCTCAATACAAATATTGCATCAGCAGAAGATATTCTGCTCACACTGCGCTTTAAGGTAGCTGAAAAAATCCTTTTTTCCAAGTGCCGCGGAGTCTTTGTCCGGGTCTGTGGAGCGGAAGAATATGGAAGTATAAACGTTCAAGTAATTGAAAATCAGTACTTTAATAAAGTTGCTTTCCAGCCCCAACGCAAGGGCGAGCACAAGCTCAATGGTCTATACTTAAAAAACTGTTCCAAATTTTGAGGCCGTCGCCACCGCTATTTGGTGGCCCGAGTCATCTCGCGTTTGCCGGGAGGGCCGGGTAGGGCTTCCACGGTAAACCCCAGGGCCTTTAAGCGTCTCTTGACGACCCCCTTGGCACAGTAGGTAGTCAGGATGCCACCCGTCTTCAGGGCCCGGTACATCTTTTCGAGCAGGGGCGTATCCCACAACTCGGGTTGGGCCTCCGGTGCAAAGGCATCGAAGTACACCAGGTCGTACTGGGCCTCGGCGGCAATGCTTTCGAAAGACTGCTGGTGTTTGCAAAACTGAAAGTGTGGACTGAGGGAGTGGACGAGTTCCCACTCGCAATCGTGGAGTTGTAGCAATTGCTCTTTTGACTCCACTGGACCGAGTTGTTGGGGATAATTGAGTGGTTCGACCTCAGCCCGTTCCAGGGGATAGAGTTCGTAGGCGGTATACTGAATGGAATAGGGGACCCGCTCGGCGGCTTGCCAAGTCATGAGCGCATTCAGTCCGGTACCGAGTCCGATCTCCAGCACCTGGTGTTGCTGATGAGTTCGTCCGCGGTGGTGGAGTGCGGCGTCGATAAACACGTGTTGGCTCTCTTGGATGGCTCCGTGGCGGGAGTGATAGGCCAGGCCCACATTTCCCACGGCGATGGAATGCGATCCATCTGCGGTAACAAAGAGATGTCGATCGGAGGTCATGTCCTAGAACGTACTTTCAAAGCATTCGCGGAGTTCGGCGACGGTAATGTCCAGGTGGGAGGCCTCGTAGGTACATTCTCCGTTGCGCAGCAGGATCAACTGCGGCGATTCGTGGTGTACCGAAAAACGTTCGGCGACCTCGTTGGAGAGGTGGCGGAATTGAATGAGGTCCAGGTAGTAGGTATTGACTTCGTCGGCTTTAAAATTCCAACCTTCTTCCAACCGGAATTTAGCCATCGAACTGATGGGACAGCGGGTGCTGTGCTTGAAAACGACACAAGGCAGCGAGTGAGACAGTTGCGCAACCTCGTCCAGTTGCGAGATTTCCTGAAGGGGAATCCAATTAATCATGGGCAGTTATCGCGGTTGAGCGGGAGCAATGGGTTCTTCGATGCTAAAGTTGTTTGGGCAACCAACGCCACGGTTGCAGGAAGCTAGGGTAGCCAGGGCTACGAGTAGGACTGCTGCAAAAACGAGGTGCTTGAGATTGTTAGATTTCATGTTTTTCAAATTTAAGATATGATATGGGCCTTAAAATTAACAAATAAGGATACTTTTATCTCTCAAAGGTCGTCAATCTTCGCTTTAAACGTTAGCAATCTAACGCTTATTATCAGGAAAAGGTTAGGAATAGTAGGCTTTAAACAATTATTAACCCAGCAACAAGCTCCGTTTGTCGATGAAGGTACATTTAATTGCCATTGGGGGAAGTGCCATGCATAATCTAGCTATTGCATTGCATTGCAATCATCATACCGTAACGGGTTCTGACGACGAAATTTACGATCCCGCCCGCTCCCGACTCCTAACCCAAGGCCTTCTACCCCCCCAGTTGGGCTGGCATCCTGACCGCATCCACCGCGGCCTCGACCTGGACATCCTCGGCATGCACGCCCGACACGACACCCCCGAGCTGGCCCGCGCCCGCGCCCTCGGTCTCCGCAACTGCTCCTACCCCGAATACCTCAACGAACGGGCCCGCCACCAACGCCGGCTGGTCGTAGCGGGCAGTCACGGCAAAACCACCACCACCGCCATGATCCTCCACGCCCTGAGCGAAGGGGGCTCCGTCTTCGACTACCTCGTCGGCGCCCAGCTGGAAGGCTTCGACAACATGGTCCAACTCTCCGAGGCCCCCCTCATCGTGATTGAAGGCGATGGCTACCTCTCTTCGCCCATCGATCG
>CALCCH010000801.1 GCA_937899855.1 uncultured Saprospirales bacterium
ATTCTATTCCTGCATTTAGCTGGAGGATTTTATGGCTTCGAGTGTGTGGGAGGCGGCTACCGTTAATTTTTACCCCCATTCCCTCAACGACATTGCGGCCTACAAGGACAACAAGTACGCCATCGTCAGCTTTAATCCCCCCATCTTGTATCCCTTTTTTGAGATTCAGTTTGACAAACCCGCTACGCAGGGGGTCTACTTTGAGACGGACAATGTAAAGGACAAGGAAAATGATTTGGTGTACGGCTTTTACGAAAATATTGCCCAGCACAACCTGGCGAAGGGGGCCCACATCCTCTGCGTTTGGGCAAGTCTGAACCGGCACCTGGTCGAATTGAATCCGTTCGGGGCGAAGGTCGAAGGCTACGTTCATCCGGCTCGCATCTTGGAGAACTGGTTTGGCTTTGAGTTTGACAACGAAGCCGAAAGTTTTGAGGATTTTTACCGCCACACCACGGTACTCCAGGCGGGCTTTTTCAATCAGGAAAATACGGGGGAATTGTATTCCAAAAACATCCGTTTTGGCCTGGAGCAGCACTACTATTCCCAATTGCTCCTGCCCGGGAAGTCCGAGAATTTGGCTGGTACCCAGTTTAACTTTGGGATTCTCCACCTCGTCAAAACTTCGGATAGCGAAAATCGCTTCCGCATTGTCAACGGCAGTTCAAAAGACCGTACGACCCATGAATAATCGGGCCAAAAAGTATTTTGACATCTACGCCCCCGTTTTTTACCCTGCCGCGATCATCGTCCTACTGTTCGTGGTCACCACGATTGTATTTCAAGAACGGGCCGAGCGGTACTTTGGCACCTTCCAGGCCTACATGTCCGATACCTTCGGCTGGATGATCAACCTCTGTATCAATTACTACTTGGTTTTTATCCTGGTACTGGCTTTTTCCAGATACGGGCGCCTAAGGATCGGAGGGCCAAAGGCCCAGGCGGAGTTCTCCAAATTTTCCTGGGTCGCCATGTTGTTTTCGGCGGGGATGGGCATTGGCTTGGTATACTTTAGCGTAGCCGAGCCGATGTACCATTTTCTGAACCCGCTGCGGGCGGACTGGCCGGCGGCCCTAAAGGCCGAGTATGCCATGAAGCACACCTTTTTCCACTATGGCTTTCACGTTTGGGGCATCTACTGCCTCTTGGGCATTGCGCTGGCCTATTGCTGTTTCAATCGCGGTCTGCCCCTGTCTCTGCGTTCGACCCTGTACCCCTTTTTGGGGGAGCGCATCCACGGTTGGTTGGGCAATACCATCGATACGATTGCGGTGCTGGCGACCCTGTTTGGCTTGGCGACCTCGCTGGGTTTTGGAGCGGTACAGTTCAGCACCGGATTCTCCCGTTTGTTTGGGGTGGCCAATGGGCTAAGCTTACAGGTGACTTCCATCATCGTGATTACCCTCATCGCCACCCTATCGGTACTCTCCGGCTTGGGCAAGGGCTTGAAATATTTGAGCAACCTCAATATGGTTCTGGCCCTGGTCCTCTTCCTATTCGTACTGGCCATCGGTCAAACCGCCAGCCTCCTCGACGGCTGTATTGAGAACCTGGGCATTTACCTCGACGACTTTTTGGTGGTCAGTACCTTCCGGGGCACCTACACCGAGGGGGGGGATTGGTTTCGAGGCTGGTCCATGTTTTACTGGGCCTGGTGGATCTCTTGGGCGCCATTTGTGGGCACCTTTATCGCCCGGATTTCCAAGGGCCGCAGCATCCGTGAAATCGCCCTTTATGGACTTCTGCTACCTTCCTTGTTCTGTTTTATTTGGATGTCCGTTTTTGGTGGCATCGCCCTGGACCTTCAACTCAGCGGACAGCTCGACGTGGCGGCGGCGGTCAGCGCGGACAGCTCCACCGGGCTGTTTGTCGTACTGGAGCAATTGCCGCTGAGTCGCTACAGCTCCTTGCTATGCGTGTTGTTGGTAGCTACTTTTTTTATCACCTCCTCCGACAGCGGCTCCCTGGTGGTGGACTTTATGACAACGGGAGGGAAGCTGGACAGTCCGAAGGGACAAAAAATATTTTGGGCCAGTGTGGAGGGCGCCATCGCCATTGCCCTACTGTTGGGTGGCGGGCTTGCGGCCTTACAGTCGGCCTCCATCGTCACGGGTTTTCCATTTGCTTTGGTGCTCGTGGTGGTTAGCCTGGCTTTGTGGAAAGCCCTGCGTCAGGATACGCGGGAGGTTGCCCAAAGCGAGCCCAGCGAAAGGGTAGGGGAAGAATCCTTGCGTTCTTGAAAGCCACTTCACTAGCTACCAAAAAAATTGGTCATGAACGATTGGTCCGGTAAAAAAATAAGGTTGCGCGGCATCGAGCCGGAAGACTACGCTTTTTTCTACGAGTGGAATTTGGATACCGAAACCGCCCGGAACCTGGCTTGGTTGTGGTTTCCCACTTCGGAGGCGAGTGTGAAAGCCTGGGCGCAGGCGGAGAGTTTGAAAAAAGGGGAGGGGGACGAATACTTTTTCGTAATCGAGACCCTGGCGGGAGAACCGGTGGGTAGCATCAGTTCCAATACGCTGAGTCGGGTCGACGGATCGTTCCGCTACGGGGTGGCCATCATCGAGTCGGCCCGGCGGAAGGGCTACGCCCGGGAGGCGATTTTCCTTTTTCTTAATTATTTTTTTAACGAATTGCGCTACCACAAGGTCAATGCCGCGGTATACGATTTCAACGTGGGCTCGATCGTTTTACACGATAAGTTGGGTTTCCAACGGGAGGGTCGGCTGCGGGCGGTCAAGTACAGTCGGGGGCGTCACTGGGACGTCGTGCTCTTTGGGATGACGCGGGCGGAGTTCAACGATAAAATGGACCGTGGTGGATGAAGGGAGCGGTCAATTGGTGGAAAATTCCCGTTCGATGATGAGATTGCCCCAGTTGTCCTCACTGACGCCCATTAGGGTAAAACGGTATTCCCGGTCGGGCTCCAGGCTGGGGCTGGCGGCGGGGTCGGTGATGTTGAAGACCACATTGTTCAGGTCGTAAAAAGTAAAGGTCCGTTCGGTGGTGTAGGTCCCCGAAATGAGGTTGCCTTCGGTATCAGAGATGACCTGGAAGTAAATGACGTTTTCCCGGATTTGGCCGTCCTCCCAGGTGAAGGTGGGGGTGGTCCCGTTCTCGGCAATATCGACGAGGGTGGGGCGAAGTTCGGTGGGTTTGACATTGGTTTTTTGTCGGATGGGGGTACAGACGTGGAGTCGGCCGGGGCTACGGTAGGTGACCACACCCATGCGTTCGCCGGTAAAGGGGGTATTGTTGAACTTCCAGAGGTAGCCGTTAAAAACGGGTTCGTCGCTGAGGGGCTTGGCGCGGTACTTGGAAAAATCCGAAGAGTCTGCGATGTTGTCGGCTTCAAAATACCGAAAATCCGTGGCCCCCTTGATGGGATAAAAGAAAACATCCGTTGGTTCGCTGGCCGAACCCAGTACCCCATTCTCCGTGCCCGCTGCACAGGCGACCAGGTCCGCCCGTCCGAGGGCGCCATTGAGGGCCAGGTAATCCGCGAGGATATTTTCATCCAGTACGGGTTCTTCCTCACAGGCCAGGAGGAGGAAGAGGGGGAGGAGGTAAATGAGTTTTCGCATACTCTAAGAACGATTGATGGACCAATTAGTTAATACCCAAATAGACAAAATAGATGGTTCCCAGGCCCTGGCGGACGGCTAAATCGGTCAAAGGGTCCTTGTACTTACCAAAAATGCGACGTACTTTGCTCCGGTTTCCAAACCTCGCCACTACTAACACCTGCGTTTATGGATCGAGCCCCCCGTCGTTACCTCCCCGACGAATGGCATACGCAGGCCGCCATCCAGGTGACCTGGGCCCACCCCGGTAGCGACAGGGCCGGCCAACTGCCGGCGGTCGAGGCCTGCTTTCTCCAACTGGCCCAAGCCATCCTCGACCACCAGGACCTGTGGATCAGCTGCCCCTCCGTCGATCAATTTTACACCCAATTCCCCCAACTGCGCTCCGAGCGACTGCGGCTTTTCGCACTCCCCAGCAACGATACCTGGGCCCGGGACCACGCTGCACTCACGGTATTGGAAGACGGCCAGCCCGTGCTGCTCGACTTTCAATTCAACGGCTGGGGTTTGCAATTCCCCGCCGATCGCGACAACCGGCTCACCCGACGTTGGTGGTCACAGTACGCCCGGTCGGGGCTGCGTTACGAAAGCCACCTGCACTTTGTCCTGGAAGGGGGCAGCATTGAATCGGATGGGCAGGGGACCCTGCTGACCACCGCAGAATGCCTACTTTCGCCCAATCGGAACCCGGGCTACTCCCGCGGGGCCATTGCGGATTACCTCTGCGACGCCTTGGGGGCCGAGCGCCTGTTGTGGTTGGAAAATGGGGCCCTCCTCGGGGACGATACCGGGGGCCACATCGACACCCTGGCCCGCTTCTGTGATCCCCAAACCATTGCTTACGTCCAGTGTACGGACCCCACCGATGCGCACTACGAGGGGCTCGCCGCAATGGAGGCCGAGCTGCAAAGCTTTCGTCG
>CALCCH010000802.1 GCA_937899855.1 uncultured Saprospirales bacterium
CGAGCTTGCTGTAGCCCCTCCTGCCGCCAATCATCTCGCCCACGCCGACGCTAAAATCGGGAATCTCGTCGCGGGTGATGGTAAAGGGAAGGACCTCGGCCGCGTAGCCTCGCCGGATACCGACGTTGACCTTGCTGCCCTTGTCGCCACGAAGGAGTTCGACGACGTCTCTGACCTCCACGCCCACTCCAGCAATGAGCGAATCTTCGATCTCGACGATCTTATCGCCGGGCAAGATGCCCACCGCTTCGGACGGCCCCCCCGCAATCGGAGAGACCACCATAACGGTATCTTCAACGATCAAAAACTCCACGCCGATACCTTCGAAATTGCCTTCGAGTACTTCGTTGACTTCGCGGAGTTGACTGGCGGAAATGTAGTTGGAATGGGGATCGAGTTCGTCGAGTAAGTTGTTGATGGCCTTTTCGATCATCTCGTCCGTATCCACCTCATCGACATAACGCGCCTCGACGTAGCGGATGAGCTCCTCCAAGCGTCCCGGTTCGCTCTTATTGGATAGGTTCCGATCGCTAGGGCTGCTGTAGCGCGCGAGTTGAGCGGAGTTGAGCCGCGCCCCAATCACCATACCCAGGACCACCATGAGGGCCAATAATAAAGGCAACCATATGTTGAATTTTTGTGGTGGGGTATTGGACTGGTCAACCATGTATCTTAGGATTGTAAGGAGTCAAAAGTGTGCGCGAGGTCGTTTAATGATGTTGTTTGCCGACGCTCGTAAAAAGCATTACTTATTAACGCAATATTTGAGTAATCGTTTTTGAAAGCTGGAATTTACTTGGATTAACGCCAACATTTTCGTGCCAAGGATCGAAAATCGCAACAAATGACGATAATTTTTATCAATTGCCCAAAAAAAACGGGCTCCCCCCGCGAGGGAACCCAAGTTTTTATTCGGGAGGTTTAAAGTGATGCTATTCGATGATAAAATCGGAAAAGTAGTGGCTGTACGGTTCAATTCTCTCCGGATTTTCCAACACCGTAAAAGGAAAACATACCGTCGACTCAAACAATACATTCTCAAAAAAATACTTTTGCCAGTCGTATTTCTTCCCCGCTTCGTATTCAATAAAGCCCACTTGAAAATAGTATGCACAATGATCTTCACGGCTCATATGAGCGGTGTTAAAATGGCCACTAACCAATGGAATGGGAAGGCCTCTTGGGCTATAGTGGACGCCAGCATCATAAAGATACGTGGGGATTAAATTAGAAGCACCGTAGGCGGGGATGGTAAGGAAATTATATTCATTGACGATAAGATAAAGGCTATCTCTCCCCAACCAGTGGTGCATTTTTCGATCGTGTACAACGCTGACCCCCATGTAACGATTACTATCCAACTGCTCGACGAAATCTTCTTTTTTACAATGTCTTTCAAGATAAGCGGTACGAGAGCCACCAAAAGTTTCAAAGTACTTTATCGGATCACTTTCGCCACACCCCGAAGTCACTACCGCAAGGTAAAAAAAGTAGTTACGGGAGTAATACACCGAATCGGTGGTAGTTCCGTCAATCGACAAGGGGTGTAACTTAAATCTACCCAACAGATCTTGGCCCATTAGCTCAAAATTTTCTTGGCGTTCGGGAGACCTCTCCAATACCTCAAATCTCGTAAATTTTGCGGTGCGTTGGATCAATGGTCCAATTTCGGTGGACGGTTGCGGCTGCTCTTCACGACAGGAAAATAGCAATAGCAAGGGAAGAATACCGAGGTAAGTTTTCATAGAAATATTCTTTGGTGGTGTACCCGATGTAAGGCTGGGCACTAAAAAAGCGTAGCAATTGGCAGTCGTCACATGATCTTAAAGTGACCAAACCGGAAGAAAAATGCCTCCCTTTCCAAACTACTATCGTTACAAGATAAAAAGAATGGCTTAACTTACCAAGGGAAATAACATCATAAATGTAACAACTGCGGACGGCAGTTCTTACCAGATAATTAGCGTACTGTAGATACTGTTTCCGGAGAATGTAGGAGAAGCACCCTGGGAAATCGATAATGTTAGTAATAAGGATACCGGATTCCCCAGGGTGGAGAATCCGGTATCTTTTAGGGGATCACACCAGCTAGTGTTTGACGACCTTGCGCTGTTCCAACAAGCCCGTATCGTCGGACAGGTGGAGCAGGTACATTCCGGCCGGCCACCGATCCGTCTGGACGGCGGTGCTGCCGGCGCGAAGCTGGCGTTGCTCGATCGTACGACCACTCAGGTCAATGATGCGCAGGCGAGCGTCTTCCGCGGCCGTGGTGATGGTCAATTGGTCGGTAAAGGGGACGGGATAAGCTTCCAGAAGCGGCTCCAAGCCCTGACCCGAGGCGGTCCGTCGGTACTCAGCCGCCGAGAATGCTTCCGTGCTACCCGAGCCCAGGCCTTCGAAGGGGAAGTCGCCTTGGGGAGTTTCTTCCGCCTCGATGTAGCAACCGTAGCCCCGCGCTACCGAATAACAGCCATTGGGATACCAAGCTTCGATAGCGTAGTTCCAGCAGCCGGGACTCAGCTCCGCGTTAGTGATGAAGGGATAGTAGAAGTATCCTTCCTCAATATCGTACACAGTCAGTCGCCAGTAATTGGCCCCCGAAGGTACGGAGCCGGTAACGGTCCCTTTGACCTCGTTGACCTGGATGGATACATCGGGGCAATCGGTATAGTCGATACAACCCAATGGAATGTCGCAGCAGATGGCGGAAGCCCCCGCCACCAAGCTTTGGCTACAATACTGCGAGCCTTCCAGCTGGGTATTGACGGTCTGGGTAGCCCCCACTCCTTTCCAATAGCAGAGTCGTAGGGCAACCTCGTAGATGCCGCTCTCCAGTCCCGCGGGGACATCGCCGCTACCCGCATCAATGGCTACCTGAAACTGAAGGGTGGTACTTCTCATCCAAAAGCCACTGGCAGCGTCTTCCACCACCTCTATTTCTACCCCATCTTGGGAAAACACCCAGTAGGCGTATACGAGGGCATTGGTGTTGGGATTGTTGATCGTCAGCTCCACTTCGCGGCGGGCCAGCGTGCTTTGTAAAATCTCGATCGCATCGGTGCATTCCGACAAGATGTTTTCCACGTTTACGGTAATGGGTTCCTGGGCACTTAGGGTCCCTAAGCCCGTCAAAAATAAGCAGAGTAATAGAAGTGTTTTTTTCATGTTGATATTGACTTTAGATTTAGGAAAATAGCAGGTATCCCCGGAGCGGCCTTGGACTGGCCCCCGGAGTTCCGTTTTAATTTGCCAAATGGATCCCTGATGTTGTTATTTTCCATACTGTACGGAGCCATTGTACCGTACGATTACCCACCGCCAATCTGGGGAAAAGCGGAGAGTATCCCACACGGCAGTGCCACGGGGAAAACGTACGTACGGATCGGCACCCGCACGAAAAAATTGGGGTAGATGATAATGATCGTTAGTTCGGAGTCACCGCGCAGCTCAGGGAGGTGCACCTCCCAAGCACGTTGTGGTCCGTTATTTATCCTACTTGTGAATTGGCTCCATGAGAATGGTGTAGATCAATGGAGTATGGTAGCGCTAAACGCATGCTTAAATTAAGTCATTTAATCAACAGTTAAAAGCCTTCTGGTGAATTTATTGGCGCCTCCCCTCTTCAAATTTAGGGATTTTGGCCTTTTACCACCGATCACAAGATCCTACTGATTCCAGCCGTCCGCTAGCGCAGTACTAGAAGATCACAGCCGCCACATTTTTCCGCCCCATTCGTTCCTATTATACGGGATGATCTCGCGGTGCCCACACGGGCGTCTTACCCGAAGCATACACGCAGAAAATAAAGCGGGTATTTTTTGCCAAATCCAAAACAAAAACGGAAATTAGGGGGTGTCTGAAAAATGTTTTTGCTCGCAGCTTCAGCAGATTTTGGTTCTGCTCGACGCTCCTTTTTTCTGGCGTAGCCGTAGCTACGGCTGGAAAAAGAGCGATGAACGAGCGCTCCCTTCGGGGCGGGCACTGCCCGCAGCGAGTGAACCGTTTGGCGGACGGGTGGCCAAGTTCTAAAGATGCCAAAGATGCGCCGAAGGATAATTTTCAGACACCCCCTAGTTGCTATACCGTTAAATGACCAAAGCCACTGCCTCCATGGAGATCGATAGTACCGACCGGAAGATCCTGTCCATCCTGATGAAAGATGCCAAAAAACCGTACACGGAGATTGCCAAAGAAATCCACGTCTCGGGGGGAACCGTCCACGTGCGTATGCGCAAGATGGAATCCATGGGGATCGTACAAGGCTCCCACCTTTCCATCGACTACACCAAGCTGGGCTACGACGTCTCGGCCTTTTTGGGCATCTACCTCGAACAAAGCTCGCTCTACGACGAAGTCGCCCAAGCCCTGCAAGCCATTCCCGAAGTGGTGGGGGCCCACTACACCACCGGCAACTACGGCATCTTTGCCAAGGTCATCTGCCGCGACACCAACCACCTCCGCGACGTCCTCCACGACAAAATCCAACGCATCGCGGGAATTCAGCGTACCGAGACCTTTATTTCGCTCGACGAAAGTATCAATCGTCCCATCGACATCGTTCAAGAAGGAGATCAGAGCGGTCTGGAATAATAATTGCACTCCCTCATTATTGCGCCACTGGATCGCGATCGACATGCCCTTGAAAACACCCGGAAGAACCAGACCGAGATCTCATGAAGCAAAGACTCCTATCCGTTTTCGCATGCGTCGTTGGTACGCTACTGGCCGCCCCTCTGTCGGCCACCAGCCCCACGTCCGATACCATTCCCAAAATTGCGTACACCGGCTACCGATTGTACCTCACCCAATTTGAATCGCTCAAAACCAAGAAGGGAAAGCTGTACATCAAACTCTCCTCCATCAATACGGGCAACATAAAAATGATGCTGGGCATAGGCGCCAGTCAGATTTTCCCCGTCGTCAAGTTCGACCCCTCCATCGACCAAGCCAAGCTACGCGACTACGCCGCCGCCATCTACTTCCAACTGCTCGAAGAGAAAATGACCATCCCCATCGGGGCCATCACCACCAATATCGAATTGCGCTTGCCCCTGCAAAGCGAAACGCCCGACAAGCCGCCCGTGAGCAGCGAGCCCGCCCCCTTAGCCGAAGCCGAGCCGGAAGCAGCGACTCCAGCGCACGAGCCGCCCACCCGCGAAAGCGCAGTGGAGGGGGAAGGCGAAAGCAATGTAGAACGCGAAGCAGCCGAGGTAGAAACCGAATCGTCTGCGGCCGATACGGAGCCCGAGGTAGCACCCGCACCCACGGAGCGCCAGCCGCCGGAAGCAGAAACGGGGTATTGCTCGGATTTGGTCCTCAAAAACGTATCCATCCTCAAACGCAACAAAAGCTCGGTGACCCTAGCCTACGAACTGTTTAACCAGGGCCTAGGCAAAGCCAAGGTCATCGTGGGGCGAAAAAAGGATCAGGAAAGCCTGGCCATCCGCGCCAACCTCTCGTCGAGCGAAAAGCTGACGCGGGGCGCCATCGTACTCGGTGGGACCTTTCTCAGTGGGGAAGAAACCGTCCTGGCCAGCGGCGAAAGCTACCAGGGAACGCTCAAGGTCGACCTCCATAAACTCACCAAATTTACCCCCATCCTCATCCTCGAACTCGATGCCTACGAATTCGTAGCCGAGTGCGACGAAACCAACAACATTCAGTCCATCCAATTGCTCGAACCCCTGGAATAGGGTCTGGCCCTCACGTTAGTAATAAACGTGGCGCCGAACCTTAGCCGCGTGCTTGGCCAGCCGTACCACCTGACAGGCGTAGCCAAATTCGTTGTCGTACCAAGCGTAGATCGTAATGCGTTGGCCCGAGCTGCCCACGATGGTGGAAGGGGCATCCACCACGGACGTACTGGTCATGCCTACGGCCTGGGTAGAAACGTAGTCCGGGGAGGACGAGTAGTGAATTTGTTCGACAAAAGGGCCGTGTAGCGCCGCCTGGCGCAGTGCCGCATTGACCGCTTCCGCCGTTACCGATTGCCGCACTTCCAGATGTAGAATTACCAGTGAAACGTTGGGGGTCGGCACGCGTACCGCATTACCACTGAGGCGGCCCTGGAGGTGGGGCAGAACCTTGCTCACCGCCGTGGCCGCACCGGTGGAGGTCAGCACCATATTGAGGGGCGCCGCTCGGCCCCGGCGGGGCTTTTTGTGGAAGTTGTCGAGCAGGTTCTGATCGTTGGTGTAGGAGTGGATGGTTTCGATGTGTCCGCTATCGATTCCCCAGTGGTCGTCGACGACCTTGACGATGGGGACGATGGCGTTGGTCGTACAGGAGGCCGCACTGAAGACGGCATCGCCGGGGATTTGGAGTTGGTTCTCGTTGGCGCCGTAGACGATATTGGGAACGTCCTTGCCCGGGGCGGTCAGCATGACCTGGTTGATCCCGGGACGCAGGTGGCGACTCAGGCCGGCGCGATCGCGCCAAACGCCGGTATTGTCGATTACCATGGCCTCGTTGATGCCGTATTCGGTGTAGTCGATGTCTTCGGGTTGTTGGGCAAAAATCAGTTGAATCCGATTGCCATTGATGATGAGTTCACGGCCATCGGCGGCCACCTCGATCCGGCCGGGGAAGTTGCCGTGGACCGAATCTTCCCGGAGCAGGTCGGCGCGTTTGGTCGCCTCGGCGTGGTGGCTTTTCATCTTAGGCCGGACGACGATGGCTTTGAGGCGCAGTTGTTCGCCCTTACCCGTAGTGGTGACGATGCGGCGGGCCAGCAGCCGACCGATGCGACCGAAGCCGTAGAGGACCACGTCTTTGGCGGCTCCGCCAAGGCCCTCCCCCGCGATAATCGCCCGGAGCTTATCGCCGATGAAGGCGTGGAGGTCGGGGTACTGATCGCCGGTGGTCAGCCATTCGGCGCCCAGGATACCGAGGTCGATACGGGCGGGAGCGATTTGGGGCAGTTGGGCGATGGCTTTGGCTAGGGCCAGGGTGGTGTCGATCTGGATGATTTGGTCGACGTAATTGTGGCCGTGCTTGTGGTTGTCGATCAGTACGCTGGGGCGGGTGTCGTAGATGTCGCGGCGAAACAGGATCAGCTCGACGGATTTGTCGAAGCGGAGTTCGCCGGCGACTTGGAGCAATTCGAGGGCGGTTTTTTCCCGGTCGTGCCACTGTTGGAGGGAGCTGTTGTTTTGATCGCGGATCAGCCGCTTTTTCTCTTTCATGTGGGTTTTAATTTGGTGGGATCGGGGGGACCGATCGTCTTGGATTAGGTTAAATGAAGATACAATGGAATTTTGGCGTAAAGGTAAATGAAAAAAGCATTCCGAACGGTGTTATCCGCCTCGGAATGCTTTTTAGGTTTGGGTGAGGTACTGGCTTAGTGGCCTAGGCCCCCAGATAATTCTTGAGTAATTTGCTTCTTGATGTGTTGCGCAATTTGTTGATGGCTTTGTCTTTAATTTGGCGTACGCGTTCGCGGGTGAGGCCAAATTTCTCCCCAATATCTTCCAGCGACATCGGATGTTCCACTCCGATACCGAAGTAGAGCTTGATGACGTCGCACTGGCGGTCGGTCAAAGTGCTGAGGGAGCGATCGATTTCGCGGCGGAGCGACTCGTTGTATTCCAATCCCTGGTCCGTACCGGGGGTGGCGCTGTTTTCGAGTACATCCAGCAGCGAGTTGTCTTCGCCCTCTACGAAGGGGGCATCCATGGATACGTGCCGTGCGGCGACGCCCAGGGTGGTTTCCACTTCTTCGGTCGGAATTTCCAGCATTTCGGCCAGTTCTTCGGAAGAGGGTTCTCTTTCGTATTCCTGCTCCAACTCGGAGAAGGCCTTGTTGATTTTATTGAGGGAGCCAACTTTGTTGAGGGGAAGGCGTACGATGCGGGACTGTTCGGCCAGGGCCTGAAGGATGGATTGACGAATCCACCAAACGGCATAGGAAATGAACTTAAATCCGCGGGTCTCATCAAATCGTTGCGCCGCCTTGATTAAGCCTAAATTCCCTTCGTTGATCAGATCGCTTAGGGACAAACCCTGATTTTGGTATTGCTTGGCTACGGAAACTACGAATCGAAGGTTAGCCTTGGTGAGTTTCTCCAGGGCCGTTTGATCTCCCTGCTTGATTTTCTTGGCTAACTCCACTTCTTCTTCGGGGGTGAGCAAATCCACCTTTCCGATCTCTTGCAAATACTTTTCGAGCGACTGACTTTCCCGGTTAGTAATAGACTTAGTGATCTTAAGTTGTCTCATGCAAATAACAATTTAGTGATTTAGCAATAGTGGAATATGACTATAACTACAAATGAAAGTCGGTTCCTTAGGATGATGAAGATATGCGTGATGGGTTTTCTCCTTAGTATTGTTATCCTCTCTACTACTCTGAAAAACCGCGCATGTGATTGCGCTTTGAAATTTAGCTATCTGGGAAAGTAAAACGGTGTGGCGTTGTTTACTTAAGTACCTGGTTTTCTCACCACCTTGTCGTTTGATTATAAATACAAAAGTAAGGGTATTCGCAATTAGAATCAAGACTAGGACCTCCGCGGTGTGCCCGAGAACAACTCCCAGCATCAATTCGGCAATCTCAGAAATTTCAGCAATCAACAATTGGACAAAATTGTATTCTACAAATAGAAATAAATACAAAACAAAAATTTAGTAAGCCTCCCAAATGACTTATCTTTATCTCCAGCTGTTCTTAGTGTAAAAGGACACTTTGTCAACAAAATTTTATTTTGCTACTTTGTTTTTTTGTGCCACTCTTCCCCTTTTGTGACACGCATTTTCCTCCTCCATTCGCATTCCGATCTATTCAATAGCGAATCTTTGAAAATAGTTCAATAATTTGGAAAACTCAGTAATTTACTTTTTATTGCGAGATCGACTGTACACCGTATTTCGAAACTATTTATCGGTAAACCTCCGCCGTACGCACAATGCCTGGATCGATTGCGGGGCACGCCGCCACCAAAAACGCCGCTCTATGAAACGAGCCCAAGTCAACCTGGAATTTCTCTTTCGGGCTTCCCCCGCAATACTGTATAAATTCCTGACGACGCCCTCCTGTTTGATTCGCTGGTTCTGTGACGAGGTCGAATTTGACTACGAAACCTACAGCTTTATATGGAGTGGTTCGGAAGAAGTGGCGGAGCTAATCGAAGACTGTG
>CALCCH010000803.1 GCA_937899855.1 uncultured Saprospirales bacterium
GCAACTACCGCTTGTACATTCACCTCTCAACGCCGATCCCGTCTACTGCGGAATTGCAAGGCTTGGGCTTGACGGCCGACGAATATTTTAAACGCTACTACCTGGCGGATATGGAACAGGTTTACTACAAGACTTTTGTCGAACTGACCGAGCCGGGAGACAAGACCAGTGATTATATCGCGGGTTATGCCAAACTGCTAAAAGGGGGGAATCAGTACGGCGTCGTAGGTGGTGCGGGTAGCCAGGTGGCTTTCCTGACCCTCGCTAAGGTGGCGTCCCAAAAGCCCTTTTTTGGTCAAACGATTCATCCCTTTCAGCGGGCGGCTTTAGAGCACCTCAAGTTCAACCGCTCGGAATTGGTCAATGGCTACGATCCCAATGAATCCGATTCGGGTAATTTTTTAGATCAGGTAGGAAATATAGTGGGAAGTATCTTCCAGTTCTTCGAGGAAATTGCAATCAAGCAGATGGGCTTTAACCGCTATGGGGTAGATCAAGGTTGGGGAGAAAAGGCCAAGTTAAACGGTCACTCCATCGTCCGGCTTTACTACGGTACGGGCTTTATGTACGGCGGGGGCAATCGGGTGGCCAAACTGACCCTGTCGAACGAATGGTCTTACGGGGCTGGTGCGGATGAGTACGGCCAGCAGTACGATTATAGGATGGAAGAAAACGGTCGGACCATCAGCAGTGGGGTAGCCATTACGCCGCAGGGAGTAGGGGGCGACGAAAGTGCGCTCCGTTATCCGGTCGACTACAAGCTTTCGACCCCCCTGGTGGCGCCCCAGCACCTCTTTGTGGAGAAGCCCATGATGAAGGGCTACTATCCGGGACCAGGGGTGGGCTACCGGAAGGTAACGGTGAAAAGTCTGACCGATTTGCTTCCGGTGGATATTGACGAGAGTTACGCTCCCATTGCGGTTCACGAGTTCTACACCCACAAAGATTTTCCCGTCCGGGAATCGGAAACGGACTTATCCTCCGCCACGCCCATCTACGATTGGGCCATCTTCCCGGGTTTTGGGAGTAAATTGAAAAAACATACGGCGCGTTCGCAGGGCTACAGCATTGAGTTGAACAATATGGCGGGTAAACCCAAGGCCATGACCCAACGCACCTACCCGACGGCCAACAATCCGGAGGGTACCCTGATCAGTCGTTCGGAATACGTCTACCAAACCGAAGCTCCCTACTCCAGCACGGCCGCCAACTACCTGTCCAGTACGGCTCAAATCCTCCAACCCGATGGTACCCTGGCGGACGGTGTGATCGGCCAAAGCCACGATATTTTCCACGACTTTCACGAAAACGCCAGTTCGGCCGATCAATACGGAGCGGATTTTAACATCGACTTTTTACTGCTCTCCTCTCCTCCTCCACCGATTCCAATTATCGTACCTTCGATCTATCCCGAAATCAACATCAACGAGACTTCCCTACGAACCGCGGTAACCCACAAGGTAATCTATAAAACGGGCCTGCTCGATCGGGTAGTGGTCACGGATGGCGCTTCCACCATCACGACAAAGAACATCGCCTACGATCCCGTGACGGCACAGCCCTTGCTGACTCGAACGACCAACGAGTTCAAGGACTACATCTACAACGTATCGGAACCCGCCCACTGGAAATACGACGACCCCGAGACGGGCAGTATGGCGGGGGCCTACCGCAACCTGGACCTCAAGCTCACCCAGGTCAACATGAGTGGTGCGGCGCTCAATTTTGCCAATCCCCTCAGCAGTCACGTAGTGGGGGATGAGCTGTGGCTCCAATACCCCGACGGCAGCGGCGCCAAGGTGTACGTCACCAGCGTCAGTGCCCTGGGCATCACGGTACAAAACGAGGACGGTTCCCTGCCCAATTACAACGGCGCGGTCACCATTACCACCATCCGCTCCGGCCACCGCAACCACCTGACCGCCGCCGCGGCCAGCACCAGCTTTAAGGGCTCCGCTTCCCCGATCAGCAGCGACCTCACCAACCTGCAAGCCAAAAACGACAACATCCTCAATACCACGGCCAGCACTTATCGTCAGAACTGGGCAAGCAGCTACTGCGACGAATATTTCGTTCCCGACCCCGCAGCGAATCCCTGTACCGTCCGCAACGAACTGCTGGCCCTGCTCAATGTATTGGCCAATCCCAAACTGGGCTCCCAGGAACCCTTATCCAATGGATAAAATTATGTCCAGGACGATAACTATACCCTGTATCCACAGCAGATGACGACCAATATTTGGCCAAATTCGCCCGCGCCCTACTGGCCTTTTTATACCCCCGGTTTGTACAATCCATCAGATCCCTTCCCGCCTTTGGTTAGCAACGAGCTGCACCTCTCTTTCCGAGATTGTTCCGATTGCTTTGGCAGTTGTGATCTGCGACTCCTGGCTCAAAATGTACCCGTGGGCTTTGACTGGGCGGACATCACCGAGGTGACTTCCATCTCGGGTACCGATCCCAACGACCTTTTCCAGTTTAGCGTGGTGATCAAGGATGCCCAGGGCAATACCTACACCGCGGTGAGTACCCTCAATACCTGCTACGAGATCTGTCCGGACGGTAGCACTGCCACCAGCGTCTGCGATTACGTGGCCGAAAATTGTGCCGTAGCGCAAAACGCCAACCTCTTCGTCAGTGGTAACCAAGGCAACTGGCGGATGCACGAGTCCTACGTCTTTAAGACCGATCGGGAATACGAGGCGGCCTTTAACGAGGAGCCCCGCTTGCGTGAGTTTGGCGCTTACGAAAACTTTGCGCCCTTTAGTTGGGACGGCCGGGCCGACAATGTCGCCAACGGTTGGGTACGAGCGACCGAAATTACGCGCTACTCACCGCACGGGGAGGCGACGGAAGAAAAAGATGCTCTGGACAATTACGCGGCCGTCCAATTTGGCTACCACAAGCAGTTGGCGGTGGGCATTGGACAGAACATGCAACTGCGCGAAATTGCGGTGGATAATTTTGAGGACTACGACAAGGACTGTACGGATCACTTCCGTTTGAAGGGGGCGACGCACTTGGTCAACGTGGTGGATGAAGAAGCGCATACGGGGCGGTACAGTCTGCGCCTGGCGCCGAGTGCAGAGGGCCCCTTCCTCGTGAAGTACCTGCTCGGCGACAGTGATCCCAACTGTCAGGCGACTTTCCGTCCGATTCCGGGGAATCGTTACGTGGTCAGTGCCTGGGTCAAGGAAACGAGAAATGGGGAAGCCGCTCCCAATACCACGCAGTACAGCGGTGCCGGTATCAGAATTCAATTTTGCGACGGTGCGGCAACGACGCTACCCGATATCAAAGCGAGTGGCCTCATCATCGATGGCTGGCAGCGGATTTACGCCGACTTTACCGTCCCCGCCACCGCCGAATACTTTGAGCTGCGGCTCATCAACGAGTCGTTGGGTATCGGTAATACGGCTTACTTCGACGACCTGCGCATCCATCCCTTCCTGGGGAACATGACGGCCGTCGTCTACGATCGGGAGACTTACAAGGTCGCCGCCACGCTGGACGAAAACAACTACGCCACCTTCGCCATTCGCGATCAAGCGGGAGCGGTGGTTAAGTACAATGTAGAAACGGAACAGGGCGTGGTAACGCTCAACGAAGGTACCCGACACGTCAAACCCAACTAAATCTCCATCATGATCCATCTATCATTTGCACCCCTGAAGTTTGGCAGTTTCCTACTGCTGTTTTTGGCAATCGCCCAGTTGGGCCAGGCCCAGGATAATCGGGCCGTATTGGAACGGGCCCTGCAACGCTATACCGAAATGGAAAACCTGTCTTTTGAAATGTACGCCACCGCTTTTAGCGAGGAGGAGGCCAGAGAGGGGGCGGTTGTTTTTCGGGGGGTCTTTAAAAAGCGGGGCGAATCCTTTTACACGTCGGCTTGGAATCGGGAGATGATCGTCAACGAGCGGGAGATGCTGGTGGTCAACCACGAGCAGCAAAAGATGGCCCGGGGGCGCTCCCAGCCCGAGGTCATGGGTGACCTGACCTATCCCACTTCCACCATCGACTCGATTTTGATCAGTGGGGCGCAACTTGAATCGCTTGGCCAGAAGAATGGGGAACGCCACTACCGGCTCAATGCCTCCGGCGGCGTGGTGGCTCAAATTGAGTTTTACCTCGGCGCCCACGATCTGATCACCCGGATGGTTTATCACTACCGGGATACGCCCCTGGCCCATCCGGCTTACGCCCGCTTGGAATTGCAGTACCGCAACATCAGTTTTGCCAAACCCGACGCCGCATTCTTTGACGAGGCCAAATTCTTGAGCCCATCCGCAGGGGGGGAACTCCGACCGAGTGCTCCTAATCGGGACTACGGACTACGGGAGATGACCTACGCTACTTTTTCGTCGGCGCCCTTTTAAACCTTTATTTCTCATCCGGGGGAAGCCTCCCCCAGAATTCAATAGCTATGACTAAGTTACCCAAGGTAATTACTCTATTTTGCTGTCTCTTTTTGGCCCTGGCCAATGCCTTTGCCGGTAGCGATACCTACCGGACGGGTTTGCGTGGGGCGGGCATTGCCGTCAATAGCCAAATCCTTACGCAGGATGTTTGGTACGATCACATGCAGAGCAATTCGGATTGGTACAACTACGCCGGTGGTGGGTTGGACTATTCCAAGCGCTTTGTCAACGTAGCGGCCACCGGTCGGGTGCGTTTGCAGTACGACGGTACGGAACACCTTTTTTACACCAACCCCTGGGAGTTGGTCGTGGGCTATCGGGTCCAGGCCTTTGCGGCGGATGGCAGTCTGCTGCTGGATCGGGACGATGAGCTGCGGCTCCGCTACGATCCGGCTTATAACGCGGGGCAGGTCGACATTGCGGTACTGGAATATCCCGGTGCCCACCGCCTCCAGATCGACCTCACTAGCGTCTCGGGTCAGCCCAACGGCCAGTTTACCTTGGCGGATGATTTTATCCTGGAGGGCAGCGTGGAAGTCGAGCGTTATTTTACCCTCAACCCCAGCGTCGTTCCCTTTAGCTCGCACCGCCTGCTCAACGCCAATCCCAGCGGCGAGCATACGACGATCCAGTTTTTTTGGTCCTTTGCCGAAGGGGCGGAGGAATACGAATTGCAGTACCAGTACGTCAGCGACGAGTTGATCGACGGACAAAGCCCCGCGGATCAACTGGACTTTCGGGAGGCGACGCGAATCATGACGCCGCGGCAGCAGTTTCGCTTGATTCCGGCTTACGAATCGGGCAGTATCTTTTACCGGGTGCGTTCGATTGGTCGCCACGGTGATGACTTCAAACACCGGCACTTGGGCGCTTGGTCGGTGGTGCAGGAAATCGTACTGGACGAAACGTTGACTACGGGTGTCGATATTTTGGCCTACGAGTCGGCGCACAATTGGACGCAGCAGGTGACCCACTTTGGGGATGGCAAGTACCAGGTGGCGGTGGGCTTCTTCGATGGCTCGGGCCGGTCGCGGCAATCGGTGAGTTATGACCTGGACAACAAAATCGCCCACGTGCAGGAAAGCATGGTCGACCAGGAGGGGCGTCCGGCGGTGGATGTGATGTCGACCCCCGTTTTGCCCGCTACCTTGAGCGCCAGCAATTTGGACGTGGAGTCGCAGCTCCGTTTCTACGATAATTTTACGCTGGCCCACGGGACAACTACGCCTTACGATGAATCCCACTTCGACCTGGATGCCAATCGCGACAATCCACTCGGCATCAACGCTACCATTGCGGAAAAGGCGGGCAGTTATTATTCCAGCGCCAATCCGCTGAAGGATTATTCCTTCCACCGCTATTTGCCCGACGCGGCGACCGGGGGAAATGGTTCCTTTGGGTACATCCGAACTTTGTACGACAAGTACGGTCGACTCAAAGAGCAATCGGGAGTAGGGGAGGAGTACCACCTGGCGGCGGGACGGACGATGAAGTACTACTACGGTACGCCCAGCCAACAGAAGTTGGACCGCTTGTTTGGGACCGAAGTGGGCTACGCCGAGCATTACCGCAAGCGGATGACCCAGGACCCCAACGGGCAATTGACGGTGAGTTACGAAAAATTGGATGGTCAGGTGATCGCTACCGCGCTGGTGGGCTACGTTCCCTCGGTGATGGTCGGCGGCGAGGCCCTGCCCTTGGTGGATGAGGTGAGTACGGCGGATGGCATCATCGGGAATTTGACCGAGGAATTGGACAATCACAACGAGTACCTGGAAGGCAGCCAGGAGTGGGAATTGCTTTTTACCAAGTTGGTGAGTACGCCCGGTCCTTACAATTTCCATTACGACTTAGACCTCACCGATGCGCAGTACGCGATCAGTTGTGGGGACAATGTCTTCGGAGCGAGCTGCAAATACGAATTGGATATTCGCCTACTGGATGCCGACGATCAGGTGGTCAATTTTACGGGCACCTTTAGCGCTTCGGTGGTGGACGTCAACGGCAACGTAGTGACGGCGGTGGACCAAAATTCCTTCCCCGTACAAGTCAGCTTTGGCAACGATTACGACCTCGACTTTACGGCCATCTTCGCCGAGGTGGGCAACTATACGGTCGTCAAAACCCTCGGACTGATCAGTACCGAGGCTGCCCTGGCCAATTACGAGGCCTTCCTCTTGGATCCCAGCAATGACTGTCTGAGTCCGGGGAACATCCTTTCGGATTGCGAGGGCATCAACTACGTGGAAGACGGTACGTTTTTCCCCAGCAACGGTGCCGATTGTGCCAGTCTGCTGGACGTCTTTCGGGGCGATCTGAGCCCCGGTGGACAGTACTTTGACAATTTGCTCGGTGGAGTAGAAGACCCCGCTACGGTCAACGATTGGCTCGGGGGAGTAGGCTACGCGGGGCCCAACGTCCTGGCGCCCGATAACAGCTTGGTAACGACGTCGGACTTTGTGACCTTGGAGGGCTTGATCGATGCGGCGGTAGAAAACATTACGATCGGTAGTGTGGCGGAGGGTTGGAATGCCTTCCGGGATTATTGGGATTTACCCGAGGTGCAGGATCACCTGTTCGGCACGGGCAGTGGGGATTGGGGGCTGCACCGCTACCACCCCGAATACGGTCATTACGAGTGGTGTGTGGATTTACAAAACAGCGTGCCGAACAATGGCCAGAGCAGTGGCGAATTTGACCAATCGCTCCTGACCTATGCCACTACGTTTGATCCCTGGATTACGGAACTACAAAACAGCAATTGCCTCTCCCAAGCGGCCAACTACCAGATCGTCAATGCCGATCCTTACTTTTCGAGTACCCTGGGTAGCCGACCGGTCAATGGCAACGGCCTCAATGGCAAAGAGCTGATGCGGGAGTTGTTGTGTACCTACCCCGAGCAATCCGTCCAGTCCTTGCCCACCAACACCCTCTGGGCCGCTGCGGTAGAAGCCGCCGATGCCGAGGTGGGGGGTATGGCGACCACCGCGCAGGTCTGGGAAGTCTTTGCGGCCTACTACGTCCAGCAAAAGCGGCGGGTAATGGACTTGCAAAAGAAAAACCCCTGCGACTCGGACAAATACAGTCCCTTCCTCTTCGACGCCTCGACCGCCAATAACGCCGCCGACTTGGTGGCCGACCTTCCCCGCGAGCACGCCTTTAACTACTGGGGCAACTCGACCTACGACGTGGGCAGCGGCACCCAACCCGCCACCGGACTCCATCCGGTATACGACAACTGGGACCAAAGCTGCGCCATCCAAACCAGCAGCATCGCCCAAGTCCGCGCCCTGCTGTCCAACAGGAGCAACGGCGACAACGAACAACTTCGCGTCACCGACGAACGCGCCCGTGGCTTTATGATCCGTATCCCGGATATGGAACGGGTAGCGCAGGACCTGGTGGATGATGGTATGAACGATGGCATCTTTGGCGAAAGCGACGACTGGACGGAATTGGAACAAATGATCAGCAATACCAATCCTTGTCTAAATGGTGCCTCGGTACTGATGGCTCACTCGGCGTACGATATTGTGTTCCCAACCAATGCCTCCAGTATCGTCATCCAACTGGAAAAGATCATTCGCTACTGGGACCAGCAGAGTAGTCCTGCGGATTGTATCCCGATCAACAGCGATCCGTGGAATTGCTCGAACAGTGTTGATTTTACGGTGACCTATTACAGCATGGAAGATTTTTACTGGGCCAATCAGGCATTTTTTGATTGCATGGTGGCGACGGTCAACGATTTCGTATCCACGCCCTACGACTTCCAGGCGGTTCATACGCCCACGCACTTCGTCATCAGCAGTCCGACCCACGCCAATTTAATCCCCAATGGGGCGGTATTTACTACCTACAACAATTGTACGGACTGCTTGGAGAATTTTGGTGGTTCCAACTCGGAGGGCACTTCTGGTGGGGAAAACGGCGCTGCCAGCCGCAGTCGGTCGGGTAACAATCTGTCGAATGGTCAGGGCTTAAACGCAACGCGCTCCGGAGCCTGTTTTGAATTTTGGAATCCCTGTGATCAAATTGTCCCGCACTGTTTGTGCGAAGATTTACAAGCGGCCACTGCCCAAACGGCCAGCGGTACCACGGCCCAGATTGCGGCGCTTTACGCCGAGGAGTACGGCGCTTTGCCCGCCGATTGGGAATCCTTTATCGACGTACTGGCTACCCAGTGCAATACGATCATCTACAGTGCCACGGCAACGGAAGAGGCCCAGGTGGCGGCCGAGGAGTTGATCGAGGACCTGGCCGATGGGATCGTCAGCTTGCCCACCAGCCCCAACGCTCCCGCCCCGATTGGGCTGGACTGTTTTACCTACGAACCCGACCCCTGTGACGAAGGGCAGACCATTGCCGATTATTACAACGAGCAGATTTATCAGGATCAGTTCAATGCCTTGTTGGAGGAATTTGCCC
Source organism: uncultured Saprospirales bacterium (assembly GCA_937899855.1). GTDB lineage: Bacteria > Bacteroidota > Bacteroidia > Chitinophagales > Saprospiraceae > CALLVY01. The sequence goes on from CALCCH010000803.1 coordinate 8,850, forward strand.
AAAACTATTCGGCCAACTGCTTGAGCCCGGACCAGGCACCGGATGCCTTAGAGATGACCTACGAGGATCGGGAATACCATTTTACCCTTTACTACTACAGCCCGGAAGGCAACCTCTACGCCACGGTACCCCCGGAGGGCGTACGCCCCATTTCCGATGCGGATCCCACGGTGTTTGAGCAAATTGCCAACTACCGGACCAACGGCTGGGGGAGTGGTTTTACCGTCCCGCAGCACCGGCGCAACCTCGGTCGGGCCAACCAATTGATGACCCTCTACGAATACGACTC
>CALCCH010000804.1 GCA_937899855.1 uncultured Saprospirales bacterium
CACCTTCAAACTCCAGGAAGTTTACGTCTACGCGATGGGCTTAGAACCCTGGCTCAAGTTTATAGCAGCATTCAATACACCGAGGACTCCAGTCCGATCCTGGCTTCCAATAAGCTGATCGAATACTGTAGTGCCGAGGGCATGATCGTGGAGCGGCTTTACGGGGAGAAAGAACTGTTTTACGAAAAACAATTGAGGGCGGTGTCGGTTTAGGGGGCTCAAATCACCATTTGAGACGTCTTAAAAGCCATTTTGCAACGCTCTGGGAGGCTTTTCGGCCCACCTTTGAGTCGTTCAATACAGCCGTCGATTTTTTCAAAAACAGATTTTCTATCCATCAAACAAAACTCTCTTGCATCATGAAAACCGTAGACAAACTTAACAAATTCACATTATTACTAGTCATTAGCCTCTGGTCGACGGCACTTTGGGGGCAGCAAGCCCGCCTGAGTGGTAAAATATTAGGGGAAGGACAAGAGCCGCTGGCCCTCGCCGTAGTAAAGGTCGAGCAGGCCAGTGACTCTTCCTTTGTAAAAGGCAGCGTAGCCGACGAGGAGGGCAACTTTATCGTCGAGGGGTTGGCCGCTGGTCGGTACCAGCTCAACATCTCCAACATCGGCTACTCCTCCGTACTCATCTCGGCCTTCGAACTGTCCAAAGGAGAAAGCAAAGAACTGGGCACCATCCAGATGTCGGTCAACGCGACCGATCTGGAAGTCGTTACCGTCAAATCCCTCCGCCCCGTGGTGGAGCAAAAGATCGACATGACGGTGCTCAACTTAAACAATATGATTACCGACGGAAAAAATTCAATCGATGTGCTGCGTTATGGCCCCGGCGTGGTCGTTGGTCAAGAAGGGGAGGTGTCGATGAACAATAAGTCGCAGCTCACCATCATGATTAACGGGAAAGCAGTTCGTGCGGAAGGACAAAAGCTGGGGACCATTTTACGATCCATCCAGGCCAATACCATCGAGCGGATTGAGGTGATTTCCAATCCCTCGGCGCGCTACGATGCGGCGGGATCGGGTGGCATCATCAACATCGTGCTCAAGCGGCGTAGCAACCTGGGGACCAAGTACTACTTTGAACAGGACTTCCAGTACGCCGCCAACGACCGTTGGAGAACTTCCCTGACCGTCAACCACCGCACGGAAAACATGCACCTCCACGCGACCGGTTACTACTCGATCGGGAGTTACGATTTCCTGACCGATGGTTTTCGCATCGCCACGATCGACAACGAACAAACCTATTTCCTACAGGATTTTGACAACGACCAGTACTGGCGGAGCCCCACCGGCAACATCGGCGCCGATTTTTACCTCGGCGAGCGCGCGACGGTCGGACTGGGGGTCGTCGGTTTCCAATCCACTTCGGGCTCGCGACAGTCAAACATCTCTGACGTCGGCTTTGTCGGCGGCCCGGTCGATTCGATCCTGACCACCAATTTCTTCAATCCCCACGAGCGCTACTACCTCTTGTACAATGCCAACTACCGCTACGAGGATACTACCGGACAGCGTTTTACCTTCGATTTTGATCTGGGAGACCTCAATTTCCAACAGCTGCGCAATACCAACAGCATCATCCAGGGCGTGACTACGGGCAATACGGTCATGGACGACCGCAACCTGGATCAGTCCAACATCATCAGCCTGTACTCCTCCAAAGTCGACTGGGTCAAACCCTTTAGCGATCGCTTTAAGATGGAGTTGGGGGCCAAGGTCTCCTTCGTTGGGGTCGACCACTCTCTGGAATCGCTACACCGACCCAATGGAGCGGAAGAATTCCGCAACGACTCGCTTCAGTCCAACGAATTTTTCTACGACGAAACCATCTTAGCGGGTTATACCAACCTTACCTGGCGTTACAAAAAGTGGGGCTTCCAGGCGGGAACCCGCCTCGAACAAACCCGAATCAAGGGCCTTTCGGTCGACCTGTTTGACAACCGGATCGCCGAACCCGACTCGGTGTACCTCAGTATCTTCCCCTCGGCTTTTATCACCTACGATTTTACCCCCGAGCACAAGGTACGGGCCTCCTACAGCCGTCGGATCAACCGGCCGCACTACTCGGACATCAATCCCTTTTCGTACTTCGACAACATCTACTCCTTTTTCCGGGGCAATTCCTCGCTCGGACCGGACTTTACCGATAGCTACGAGCTGTCCTACAGTTACCTGGACGCTGCCACCGTATCGTTTGCCTACTCCAATACCTTTAACCTGCGGACCTACTTTATCGTTCAGGAAGATGGGGTAGACATCGGAAGCTTCAAGAATGCGGGGAACATCGAACGCCTCAACATCAACATCAGTACCCCCATGCCGATCGCCGATTGGTGGAATGGCTTTGTGTGGATCGGTCCCTACGCGCAAATTTACGATGGGGAGGTGGGCAACGCACCCCTGGCTTACACCCAGTGGGGGGTCAATGGCTTTATGATGCACAATTTTTCCAAAGACAAGTGGAATTTCGAAATCTCCGGTTGGTTCAACTCCCGCAAGCAAGAAATCATGGAAGAATTCGGGACTCGGGGGGCACTGAACCTGTCGATTGGTCGCCGCATCATGGGCGACAAGGGCTACCTCAAACTACAACTAAACGACTTACTTAACACCAACTTCACCAACAACATGGTCGACTTTAACGGCGTGCGTTCGCAGCACATCACCTTTATCGAAGGCCGAAGCTTTAACATCAACTTTAGCTGCAACATTGGCAACGATAAGGTTAAAGATGCTGATTATCGCTCAACAGCTAGTGAAGAGGAAAAGAATCGAGTAAACAATTGATATCATTTTCACACCGAAGAAGCTCCGGCTTCTTCACAAAACCAAATCACATGTCTGTTCAAAAACCCTTCAAAACGAAGTGGCATTTCCAAGTAGGATTTAGCTTCTTACTCCTCTTACTCACCCAATTTGTAGTGGCGCAAACCAATGGTAATGGCAACCTAGATTCCCAGTACCGCCCCTTGGCTGACTACAATAGAATTTACGTAGCGCTCTCCTGCGATATGGAGATCATCGTTTCGAACACCTCCAGTGCGGGCTTAACCATCACGGCGGAAAGTAACTTACTGCCCCTGATCAACACCGACGTTACTAACGGCGAACTGGTCATCAAGCCCACCACCACTTTGGCCCCTGGTTACAAGATCAAAATCAAGGCATCCACTACGGCCTTGAAGTACCTCGAAACCTCCAACGGACCGAATGATGCTTACTACGTCACCGGTGTCTCCGGTGCTGACTTCCGCCTGCTCAACGTCAAGGCCGATGTCGTCGTGGATGGCAACGTCCGCGCCCTGAGCCTCCAGATGGAAAGTGGTAACTTCTACGGCAACGATTTTACGACCAAAGATGCCTTGATCGAAGTTTGGGGTGGTGGTCGTGCCATTACCACCATTGACGGTACCGGTTGTGGTGCCTTGGTAGGACATTCGACTTCACTCGTTTACGGCGGCTCTCCCAACTGGGAAATGCAGTTGGTAGATGGTGCCCAGCGGATTCCCTTCAGCAACGCTCCGATGGCGGATCTGGCCCAGCGGCGTCAGGCGGTGATCGACCGGGTGCGGGGGCGACAGGAAATCCCACCGGCCCTG
>CALCCH010000805.1 GCA_937899855.1 uncultured Saprospirales bacterium
GACCCTCCGTACGATGGAGAAGTCGACTATGGCGCCCGCGCCGAACATTGTTGGAATGGCGACCACAATCAACCAAATGCCATTTCGCGGTTGCGCTACCACCGGATGTTTATTCCAAAATGGGCCAAGGAACTTACCGTCAATGCCCCCGCTGGTGCCGACCTCACTTCCTGGCGCTATTGAGGGAATATTGAGCAATTAGTACTACCTTTGCCCACACGAAAAAATCAAACCAACATGCATCGCGAAATTCACGGTTGGCACAGCCCCTCCCTCCACAAACACATGGAAATTGCCGTTTATGGCCACTACGGATTTGCACTCCTCATGCTCCCCACGGCCGCGGCGGATTACCTCGAATACGAGCGCTTTATGCTCATCGATTCCATCGCCCACCACATCAACGGTGGTAAGGTCAAGGTCTTTTCGATCAACAGCATCAACTCGGAAAGCTGGCTCAACAATAACATGCACCCCCGCCACAAAGCCATCCGGCACCAGCAGTTCAACGAGTACGTTTTTAAGGAAGTCGTTCCCTTTATCAAGACTCACACCAGCCAAGATACACCGATCATTACCTGTGGTGCTTCCCTGGGGGCACTCCATTCGGCCAACCTGTTTTTCAAACGTCCCGACCTCTTTGCGGGAACCATCGCGATGAGTGGCAACTACGATCTGAGTACTTACACCAAGGGCTACCACGACGAAGATGTTTACTTCAATTCGCCCATGCAGTACCTGGCCAATATGGAGGAGTCGCCACTGCTCAATACCATTCGCAGCCGCCGTCACATCCACATCCTGACGGGTTCGGGAAATTACGAGACGCCCGAAGCCACCCGCAATTTTTCCAAGCTACTACACGCCAAGGGCATCCCCCACGAACTCGACGTCTGGGGACACGACATGGCCCACGATTGGCCCACTTGGCGGAGTATGCTGCCTTACTACCTGGAAAGTCGGTTCTAGCCAGAGCTACGGCTCAGTAGTCGATGGAGTACAATTGTTCCATCCGTGTCTCCGCATCAGCCGCTCCGGAGTGAGGCGCAGCAGCCAGTTGCGCAGGCTCCGGCCGTAGCGGAGGTGCGCCATTTTTCCAATCTGTCAGGAGTTATCCACCCCTTGGGGTACCTTGGCCCGGCGCTTTTGCTCGAAGTAGCGGAAGATGGTCTGGGGGTCGGCGTATGGTACCACGGATTCCGGGCTTTGGACGCTAAAAATTAAAAAAGAATAAGAAAAAAGTCCGGTGGGTGCAGCATTTTTGATCCGGCTTGCACTTAGGTAGATGATAGCGCAATACAAGTCGGGCCCGAGCCTTGTCACTTGCCACTGATTGCTCACGCAAAGCCATTTGACAAAATGAAACGATTACTTTTTTTCCTATTCTCCGTGCTCGTACTCAGCGCTTGTCGGGATGATCTCGACCTGGACTCCATCACCACCATTGACCCCGACCCTCCCGTTTTGGAGGTCGACGTAAAGGGAGACCTAGCGGGCCGTGTGATCGACGAGGCGGGCCAGCCCATCGAAGGGGCCTTCATTCAAGTGGGTGATGTTGGCCGGATTGCGGATGAGGATGGACTATTCCAGTTTCAGCAAATTGACATGAACGGTGCGGGGACCTTGGTCCGCGTCCACCAGGCGGACTTTTTCGAGGGTTCGACCCGCATCTATCCCCGGGATGCTTCCGATAATTTTCTCACTTTCCGCCTGCTCCAAAAAGAAGAGATCGGACGAATCGACGGCAACGCCGGTGGTCGGTTTACGAGTCCCGAAGGGCTGATCCTCGATTTCCCCCCCAATAGTATCGTAGACACTGGAGGTGTCCTCTACACCGGTCAGGTGCGCGTACTGACTCACTGGATCGACCCGGCCCGGCCCGATCTCACCGAGGTCATGCCCGGCAACCAGGAGGCCGAAAACGCGGCCGGTGAGCTGGTCAGCCTGCTGTCTTACGGCATGGTCGGGGTAGAATTGGTTAGTGAGGGTGGGGTATTGCTCAACCTGGGCAATGGACAGACGGCACAGATCACCTTCCCACTGGGCAGTGCGCACCTGGCTTCGGCCCCGGCCCAAATTCCGCTCTGGTACTACGATGAAGATAGCGGGCTGTGGCGGGAAGAAGGCAGTGCCCGCTTGGAAGGCAATGCCTACCGAGGGGAGGTCAGCCATTTCTCCTTTTGGAATTGCGATGTGCCCTATCCCCTAGCCCTGATCGAGGGTCGGATTCTGATCGATGGGGGCAAGGGAGAGGCCATTCCCCTGGCCGATACCAAGGTCAGGGTTCGGGTCAAAGGTTTAAACGCTACGCGCTGTGGGTACACCGATGCCAAGGGCTACTTCCGGGGCAAGGTACCCGTAGGGGAGGAGCTGGAGCCGGGCTTTATCTTATTCGACGAATGCAGTACGCCGATCCAGACGTTCAACATTCCCCCGCTGTTGAGTGATACCGATTTGGGCACCTTCGAAGTGGTTGATCCGGTGAGCGAGGTAGTCCTGGTGGAAGGCCAGCTCATGGACTGTGACGACAATCCGCTGGACGAGGGCTGGCTCAAGGTACCCACTCCCGATTTGGATTTGTTTTACCACATCCCCGATGGCATTCTCAATCTCTGGATTCCCAATTGTGACAACGCTAACGAACTCACCATCATTGGCATCGATCGTAACAACCGCACCGAGGGCGACCCCCAAACCCAAGCCATCGTCGACGGAGGCGTCGACTTTGGACCGGTACCGACCTGTGAAAACGATCTGACGGAGTTTTTCCGTATTACCGTCAACGGGGAAGAGAAGG
>CALCCH010000806.1 GCA_937899855.1 uncultured Saprospirales bacterium
GTCCGAGTTTCCACGGGCTCAGCCAGCACCAGCGCACGGTTTTGCTTTACGCGGAGCTGACCCGTTTGGTCCCCCAGATTCGCAACCGCCAACGCCGGGGCTACGCCCTGCTCGCCGAGGCTTACAAAGAAAAATTCTACCGCATCAAAGGATAGATTCTCCAAAGCAAAAAATACCCCATGCCCCATCCTATCCACCAGCCCCGCACCCATCGGCCCCAAGCCCAGCGTTCCGACGCTCGGGAAAGGGGAGCCTCCGCCGGACCCACCATCGCCTCTACCGCCCCTAGCTTTACCATGCTACCCCGGACCCAACGGGGCCAGCTGATCCAACGTAAAACGCCCTTTCACGACAAGACCCGCGAGTACGACGACGATTCCCAAATTCCCAACAAGTTCAACTACGAACTCAAAAGCCACAAGCTCATCGCCCATACGGTATCCAGCGGTGATGTAGAAACCATCCTGGGGATGATTCGAATCGTCTCGCTATACAGTGGGACACTGGTGGATGAAAAAACCTTGCGGGAGCAGTTGACCAAGGCGCGGGGCACGGCCAAGGAGGGGGTGCGAGTGGATATCGACGTGACGACTTACCTGCCCGCAGCGGTCCAGAACTTTATGGCGAGTATGGAGACCTACTACCAAACCTACCGCGACAAGGTGGCCAAGGATGGCCCGCGCGATGACGTTTTCAAAATTCCCGCCGGACCCGAGCGGGATGCCGCGATGAAAAAATGGGACGAGAGTCACCCTGTCTACACCCCGGAGTACGAATTTTGGTCGGCGGTCTGTCACGAATTTGCGATGCTGACGCTGGGGGGCGCTGCCCAGGGCAAAGTGGGTAAGGGAGCGAAGTCCCCCAATGACGTGGACGATGATGCCACGCGGGAGGCCTACGCCAGTTCGCTCAAGGGCGAAGGTCCTTACCGGCCGGTGGCGGCGAATGAAGTACAGGTGGGAGATGTGGCGGTCTTTAAGGCGGGTAAAAAAATTGTGGGCTTGCCCAGTCGGATTGTACACAGTGCGGTGGTGATCAAGGTGGCGGATGGCGAGGTGGAGCTGTTGGAAAAGAAGAATCCCAGCAAGCCGATGGCTACCCGAACGGTAGGGGAGGTACTGAAGATCTACGCCAACGACCGGGTCGTGGTGCACTACCTGAGTCCAGCTTTGGCGTGCATTCCGGTCAAACACACCAAGAACTTGGGACGTTCGATACCCAACGAGACGGTGGAGGAGGCGCGGGGCAGTACGGCCAAGGATCGCGAAAAATTGCACGTTCTTTTCCGGACCGATTCCGATTTGCTGCGTGCCCACGAGGACCTTAAGTTGTTCCAGTTTATACTGGGGCAGAAGGGGCAGACCTTAAAAGCTAAGGTTCACGGTTACGCCAGTGAAGAAGGAGGGGAGGACTACAATTACAACCTGTCGGCCCACCGCGCCGTGGTGGTCAAGCGTGCCTTGCTGGCCCAGCTCACCAGCTCGACCATTAGCGCGGTGGCCCACGGGGAGACCACGGCCTTTGGCGATCGCGCCCAAAACCGGCGGGCGGGCATCGAACTGCTCCAGCCCCCGAGTGCCGGCGGCCTGGACATCCCGCCCGTGGAGGGCGAGACCTATAATCCAATGCTCGTCACCTACGATTTCGCTTGGCAGCAGGATGAGCCCACGGCCATCCCCGAATTGCCCAGCCGGCCCTCCATTACCAGCCGACCGGCCCCGTGTACCCGTCGGCCCCGCTATCCCGATTTCTTGGGCTTGCTCCAGCAGGTGGAGTGCGATGTATTCGAAAACCTCGAAAACAATGCGCATCACTTTGCCCTGATCCAAGGACTTTATCCCGACCGCCCCGACTTGCAGTGGCAGGCCTTTTCACGCTACGCCCTGGGGGCCAATATTCTGGAGACGACGACTTATTTTCTCGGGGCCAGCCCCCCCTGGTCGGATACCTACTTGCCTTATGGCATCGGGGCGTCCATTATCGCCATCGGGGCTGCCACCAGCGGGGAGTTGACGCTTGACGTGCCCATTCCCCTGACGGACAACCTGAATCTCGAACTCAATTTGGACATTCTGCCCGAATCCCCCCTGGACAGTACCCAGGGAGAATTTCGTTTGCAGAGTGGTTTGACCGGGAGGTTCTGAGGCGGTAAGAAGGGAAACGTTCGGGCTCTGAGTAGGTGTCCGCAAGAAAAATTTGTGTAGGATAATCGGTATCACTCGGGGACGGCGGCTCGATTCGGCGTGAAATTGGTAGTATTGCTTCCTAATCCAAATCCAAATCCAAATCCAAATCCAAATCCAAATCCAAGTCCGATGTTTCACCTGTCCCATCTTTCCGCTCCTGTCCGTTCGCCACGAATCGATCCCTTCGAACAGCAGGCCGATCGGTTGGCGGACCGCGTTGTCAAGGGCGAAAAAGTCCCCAGCGTTTCGCCCACCGCAGTACCTCCCATCCATGCCAAGGAGCAGCCGGCCATGACGGGTAATACCAGTGGGGTGGG
>CALCCH010000807.1 GCA_937899855.1 uncultured Saprospirales bacterium
CAACCACTCCCACCGGCCGCAAGTCCCGACGACCGATCCGCCGCACCCCGAGCCCCCGCTGTAGAATGTACAACAGAAACAGGACGCCCGCCCCCCGACCAATCGAGGTGGCAATGGCCGCCCCCTCCAAACCCAGGGACGGAATGGGACACCAGCCAAAAATCAATAGGGGATCCAGAATGATATTCAAGCCATTGGCCAACCACAGCGAACGCATGGCCATATTGGCATCGCCCGCCCCCCGAAAGATGCCATTGAGCAAAAAAAGCAAAATGATGACGATGTTGGTCCCAAAGATGATCCGCGTATACCCCACTCCCGTTGCGATAACCTCGGGGCCAGCATCCATCAGACGTAGAATATCCGCGGCGAAGTAAGCCCCCAACAGGCCCAGTACCACCGCCATCGATACGCCGATCAGCAGGGCCTGCACCGCCGCCTCGTTGGCCTTGTGCTGCTCCTGCGCACCACTCCGCCGCGCCACCACCGCCGTCGCTGCCGTACTCAGACCAATGGCTACCGAATACACCAGCATGACCACCGATTCGGTAAAACCCACCGTGGCCACCGCCGCCACACTGATCTTGCCCACAAAGTAGGCATCCACCACGGCAAACAGTGATTCCATGACCATCTCCAGAATCATCGGGATGGACAGCAGGAAAATCGCTCGACGGATACTGCCGCTGGTATACTCTTTTTCCTCGCCGTTGAGCGCTTCGCGAAAAGTGGCAATGATTTTTGACATGGCTTAGGAGTTGTCGATCCAAGTACCCAAGCTTATTGGACCCCATTTAGTTCCGTAGGCAAGGGCTTTTATTCTCCCTCCAATTCCAGTCCCTGTTCAATGCCCTTTTCCAAGGCGGGTACGCCCCGCTCCATCCAGCGGGGACGGGGAGCATCGCGCAGGTAGTGGTCAAAAAACTGCTGCATCCGCAGGTTGAAGTCCAAGCGGTTTTGTCGTTTGACGGGCCAGTGTGGTTCGTCGTTGTAGTTGAGCATCCAGGCGGGTTTGCCCAGTCGGCGCAGCCCCATAAAGTACTCGATGCCTTGGTACCAGGGCACCGCACCGTCCTTATCGTTGTGGAGGATCAGTACCGGCGTCTCCACCTTATCGAGCGCAAAGAGGGGCGAGTTTTCGAGGTAGCGCAGGGGGTATTCCCAGATGGTGCCCCCAATGCGGCTCTGGGTATGCTCGTACTGGAACATCCGACTCAGCCCCGAGCGCCACCGGATGCCCCCGTAGGCGCTGAACATGTTTACCACCGGTGCTCCCGATTCGGCGCAGCGGAAAATATTGGTTTTGGTCAGCAGGTGCGCCACCTGGTAGCCCCCCCAACTGTGGCCCTGTACGCCCATGCGTTGGGCGTCGATGTAGCCCTCATTGAGCACGGCCGGCACCCCGGACGCCACCGCCTGGAGGGCGCTCTCGCCCGGATAGCCGACCCGGTAGGGGACGTCCGGGTTGAAGATGACGTAGCCCCGGTTGGCGTAGTAGCTGTAGTTGATCGTCGAGCGGTGGGGGTAGGGCGCACGGTGACGGTGCAATCCCTGACTGCTGCGTTCGTAAAAATTGACGAGGAGGGGGTATTTTTTCTGGGGGTCAAAGTTTTCGGGTTTGACCAACAAACCCCGGAGGGGCTGGCCGTCGAGGGAAGTCCATTCAAACAGTTCGATCGTCCCCCAGGAATATTCGTCCTGTTGGGGATTGGCCCGACTGATCCGGCGGGCCTTGGCGAAGTTGGCATCGCGGGCGAGCAGCAGGTCGGGAAAAACGGTAAAGCTTTCGCGGGTAAAGAGAAAATCGTTGCGCTCGCGCGCCTTGAGGGGCCGACGCGATAGGGCGTAGTCGCCTTCGAGCAGCAAGCTTAGCTGGCCCGTGGCCCAGTCCAGGAAGTGGTAGGCCTCGGCACGGTCACCCTCGCGTTGGCTGCGTAGCAAGCCCGGCTGGTCGGGATCGATAAAGCGCGCTTCGGGGTCGCTGCGGTGGTAGCGGTAGATGGTTTGGGCCTCCCGTCCTGCGGTGAGGCGCTGGGTGGCCGGCCGTCCGCGGGGGTCCTCCAGCCAGATGTCGTAGCGGTAGTACAGCAGCAGGGCTTGTTCGTCCGCCAGCCAGCCGGCAGCGCCGTAGGGATAGGGGTACATCGGCATGTCGTTGAGTTCGTTGTAGAACGGGCGGAGTTCATTCCCGGCGAGGCGGTACAATTGCTGGTCGGCAAAGGAATAGGAAAACCAGGCCGAATCGGGGGTGCTGTACCAGTAGGCAAAGTTTCCCTCGGGCGATACCTGAGGATTGGCCCGTACCGCGGGGGCGATGGGCTGGACCTTTCCCGTGCTCAGGTCGACGGCACTCAGGTCTTTGTAAGCCGGAAAGCCCTCCCAGGATATTTTTTCCAGATAGGGGCCTTCGTTTTGGGCCAGGGCGTACTGGGCATTGCCCTCGGCCCCGATTTTTAGCTCCGGTTGATCGGGCGCCCCCAGCTGTTGGAAGCGTTTTTGTTGGGTGTCGTAATAGGCCAAATAGCTCCGTTTGCGGTCGTCTTCCAGGTCGATCTTTTGGTGGGGGTAGGTGCGTTTGTCGAGGTAGTGCCACACTTCGACTTGTACGATTTCTTCTTCGAGGAGGCTGGTATCCGCCAGGAGGGGTGGTGGCGCGGTGCCGTAGAATAGGCGCTGCCCGTTTTCCGAAAAATAGACCTTGCCCGCTTCTGAAATGCGCCAGGAGCTAGCGGCGGTGTTGGGAGTGGGAACGGGGAGTTGCTGGGCGCTATCGAGGTCGGCCTGCCAGTAGTAGAGTTGGAAGGGGCGGACGCGGGCGTCGGTGGTGTCCAAATCGGCGAGGAAGGCCGCTTGACGGCCCGGCCGGTCGAGCGCCAGTTGTTGGAATTCGCCGCTGGCGTCGAGCAATTGGCGAACCCGACGGGTGTCGGCTTCGTAGAGGTAGAGTCCGGCCCGGAAGGTCGAGTCCTGACCGGTACTGCCAAAGAGGATGCGTGGGGCGGTTTCCGCTACGCTAAAGTGGGTGACGGCGGGAAAGGTATCGCAACGACCACTGCCCAGCTCGCGGATGACCAGGTGGTGGGTATTGGCTTTGGTGGTGGCCTGGCTATCCTGGGGGTTGGGGTGGAGCAAGTAGGCGATGCTGCCCGACCATTTTTTAGGTAGGACGAAACGGTGCAAGCCGGGGATGCGTTGGATACGGCCACTGGTAAGGTCGAAAAGGGCCAGGGTATCGCGGGGCAAATCGTCTTTTTCCACGCCGCGGCGGCGCAGGGCTTTGAGGCTATCAGCGGCGGGACGGAGCCGGAAGGCAAAAAAGCGGTCGTCGTAGCTGAAACGTCCATCCTGTCCGCGGTCGAAAAAATAGCTGCGGTCATCCGAAACGCGGTACAGACATTGCCGATCATCCTTATCTTCGCGGTGGAGCGCATAGCTGGCCCACTGGCCGTCGCCGGTAATTTGCGGATCCCGGATGGTCGACCAGAGGTCGTACACGGCGGGACTCATCGTCTTTTTATCGGGGTTTTGGGCGGACAGGTTCCAGGAGAGGAAAAGCAAGCCGATGATGGGGAGGTAAGGCATAGTCAGGTGCTGGTTTAGGCCAGTGAAGGTAAGGTATTACGTACAAATTCGAAACTATTATGAAAGGATTGGACCGTTTTTCGTTGCCCCAAATGCTGGGTGATTTCCGCTTTGCCTTTGAGAAAAACCGCGAGGCCCTGTACTTTATTCGGGAGCACCGATTGTGGGAAGGCTTCTGGAAATTCTCCTGGGTGATGCGCCTGCTGGTGTTTGCCGGACTCATCGCCAGTTTTAAATTCTACGGCATCCTCCGCAATTGGTACGGGGGCGCCTCCACCGACGACGTCCTCGCCGTCGGTCAAAGCATCGTGACCCTCTTTGACCAGGTGTACAGCGAGGGCTACCACTTTCTCTTTTTGGGCGGTTTTAAGTACGTCGTTTTGCTATTGGTAGAAATCATCGTCTTCCACTTCGTCCGGCGAACCCTGGAGATCAAGACGGGCAACCGCCAGGATTTTACCCCCCGGACCTTCATCCGCGCCCAAATCCGCATGTTTGTAATCGTCCTCCGCAATTTTATCCTCGAAACCCTCCTTACCGTGGCCGTCAAGACCGTGATGGGCATCATTGGCTTCACCCTCCTCCAGACCCCCCTAATCCTCCTGATCCAGTGTTACTTCCTGGGCTTTGCCATGATCGACAACTACAACGAACTCTACGGCATGTCCATTCGCCAGAGCGCCCGGACGACCCAACATTACTCCGGCCTGGCCCTGGCCGTGGGAATGACCACCTATTTCCTGCTACTCATCCCCTTGTTGGGCCCCTTTATCGCTCCTTTTTTTGTCGCCGTCACGGCAACCCTGTCCCTACACGACCTGCGCGAAGCCGAGGGAAGCTGGCGCTACAACTGGCAGTGGTCGCCCCCCTCCTGAGGGGAAACACTGTGGATACCTTCGTTTAAAAATGGGCTGTGGGATAGTAATGAACGCTCAGTGTAAGGTTTAAAATCCTGTAAAACAGTCAATTAACAGTTGTGGAAAACTTTTGTGGAGGGAATGTGAAAAACTTGACTTTCGCTATTTCCCAAATATGAATTAACTTTAGAAACAGGCAAATGTCCCGTCACTGATCACGCAACAGTATCTGGCACTTCGCCGTTTTTATTAGTAAATAGGGTTTTGTTTGTAGTTAAAACGTACAAATGAGGAAGAGAACGGTAATAGTTGAAGCCACAAGCTCTTCTCTGAAGTACAAACGATCGGTTGTTTTCGCGCCGCTGCCGCCTTCGGGTGCTGCCTCATAGTAGTGCTAAATAGCAGATCGTTTTGATTCCGTCCAAAGCAAACTTCGTAAAAGATGGAGTCTCCCAAGGGATTCAGCACGAAATTGTTCTTGCTGAGTCCTTTTTTGTTTCCCCCCCTCATTCCCCAAACTTGGCGCGGTAGTCCGTAATGCTCTGACGGACGATTTCCCGGGCCAGCTCGCGGTCCTGAAACTCTTCCACCACGACGGTCTTATTTTCCAATTTTTTGTAATCCTCAAAAAAGGCCCGCATCTCCCGCAGCAGGTGCCCGGGCAGCTCGCTGATGTCATTGATGTGATTGACGCTCATGTCGTGCTCGGCCACGGCAATGATCTTATCGTCGGCTTCGCCGCCATCCGACATCCGCATCACCCCGATCACCTTGGCGGGAACGATGCACATCGGGACCACCGTAATTTGGGAAAAGATGAGGATGTCAAGCGGATCCTTATCGTCGCAGTAAGTGCGGGGAATAAAGCCATAATTGGCCGGATAATACATCGAAGAATACAGGACGCGGTCGAGGATGAGCAAACCACTTTCCTTGTCCAATTCGTACTTGGCGCGGGTATTTTTGGGAATTTCAACGATGCCATTGACCACCGAGGGGGCGTGGTCGCCAAAATGCACATCGTGCCAGGGATTCGTCATGATCGGTCAGTTTTTCTGCCGAGGGGCAGCGAACCACAGCCTATTGGTGCGGCGCTTTTCCTCTGAATGGCCCCAAAGGTCCGGGAAATTATACGCAAAAGAAAGGGATCGGGCGACTTTATCTCCAGCGCCCCAACCCACCACGTCGGGCAATCCGGGGGAGTAGTCTATTTTTTTTGGCCCTCCCCGGAACCCTCTTCATTTTGTAGATTATTTTGCAAAGTATTAAATTTACCAAAAAGACCACGACTACTCATGAGCCAAAATACCCCCGGCCTGCTGCGCAACCTGCTCTTTGTGGGCCTACTCATCGGAAGCTTCTTCCTGGGCGTCTCCTGGAAGGGAACCCCCAACGAAACCGATTCAACCGCCAACAACACCACTGCGGACATCCCCCCCGACGAAAGCACCGCCGAGGAGGCTCCCTCCGCCCCACTGCCGTCCCCCCCCGACGCACGGCTCGATCCCGCCGAACTGGCCACCATCCGCCTCTTTGAAGCCGCTGCCCCCTCGGTGGCCTTCATCACCACCTCCAACCTCCGCCAAAACTACTGGACCCGCGACCTCACCGAAATCCCTCGCGGTACCGGCTCGGGCTTCGTATGGGATAAAAAAGGCCACATCATTACCAACTACCACGTCATCGACGGTGCCGACAAGGCCCAGGTGACCCTCGGCGATGGCAGCAGCTGGGCCGCCCAATTGGTGGGCGTCGCTCCCGAAAAGGACCTTGCCGTCCTCAAAATCGACATCGACGCCAGTCAACTCAAACCCATCCCCATCGGCCGCTCTTCCAACCTGCGCGTTGGCCAGTCCGTTTACGCCATCGGCAATCCCTTTGGCCTCGACCAAACCCTCACCACTGGGATCATCAGCGCCCTGGGCCGCGAGATCGAAAGCCAGGGCCGCGTTCCCATCCGCGACGTCATCCAAACCGATGCCGCCATCAACCCCGGCAACTCCGGTGGCCCCCTGCTCAATTCTTCCGGCCAGCTCATCGCGGTCAATACGGCGATCTACAGCCCCTCCGGCGCCTACGCCGGAATTGGGTTTTCCATCCCGGTCGACGTCGTCAACTGGGTGGTCAATGACCTCATCGAATTTGGGAAAGTGATCCGGCCCACCCTGGGCGTCGAACTGGCAACGGCGCAGATCGCGCAGCGGCTGGGACTCGAAGGCGCCCTGGTACTCAACGTCGTGGCGGGCAGTGCGGCCGAACGGGCGGGCATCCAACCCACCACCCGCGACCGCCGTGGCAATATCCAAATCGGCGACTTGATTATCGCCATCGAAGGGGAAGCCGTCCGCTCCAATGCCGATCTGATTCTCGCCCTCGAAAAGTACCAAGCGGGGGACCAAGTCACCGTCAAGGTCCAGCGCGACGACCAATTGATCGACCTATCCGCTGACCTGGATATGGGGCGTTAGGAGTGCGCTGTGCTACCAAATTTGGATCCGTCCCTGCCAAACCGGAACGATCCGCTCGTAACTGATCAGATCTACCACCAGGTCCTCGCCCTCCCGGCTGAGGATGGCCCGTTCGATGCCCCAACTTTCGGGTTGGATGTAGATGGCATCGTCGTCGGGGCCCGCGGCGAGTACGGCGGCGTAAAGGGCTGATTTTTTGTCGTGGCTCTCGCTACACGGCCGCCAGTCGGGATCGTAGAGCGCAGTGGTGTTGCGCGGGCAAAAGGCGAAGCGGTGGAGGGTAAAAAAATTGGGGTAGTGCGGAATTTGATCCAGGTCCAGATTGCCGATGACGATGCGGTGCAATTCTTTTTGCGCCCGCGGTTTCTTGTTGAGCAATTGGAGTTCGTACTTGCCCACGCGGGTTCGGCGGAGGGTGGCGCGCGTCAATTTTTTGAGGGTGGGATAGTTTTTTTGCACCTTGGCTTCGGGGTGGAGGACATCGTACAGCCCATCGGAGCGAAAGACGGGCAGTTTGAAGGCGCCCTCCTTTTTTCGGAAGATTTCGCCATAGCGTTTGGGTGGATCGCTCGGGTGACGTTCGCGTTTGGGATTGATGACGAGGCGCCGCCGGTGGGGTTTGGTGTAGTATTCGGCTTCGGTTCCCCAGCGTTGGTAGTCGATTTTTCCCTTGTTGATGCGGATTTTGTATTCCTGAAGTCGGCTGCGTCCGTCGAGATCGCGGTAGCGCTGGAGGTTGATGCGGATGCGTTCGCGGGCGCTAAAGCGCTTTTCCCAGTAGACCATCCCGAAGGTCGGGTTGTGCTCGGGGCTGGGGTATTGCCGGGGGTGGAGCAAGGCGTGGTCAGCATCCTTACCCGAGTGACCTTCCCAGTTGGCGGCAAAGCCCTGCCGGGCCCAGGCCCCCGCTTGGATGCGCGAAAGCTGCTGGTAGGGCAGGTGTGGGATGATAAACGAACCGTGGTACTGGTCGAGTGTTCCGGCGGGGTTGTACACCTTGATTTTGAGCTCAAAACCAGTGCTGGTGGTACAGTTGTTGGTCACCTCGATCGACTCGCACCAATCGGCATTGATCAGTTCGATGCCCGGCCCGACCCGGCGCGTG